>RKSI01000203.1 GCA_007570905.1 Gammaproteobacteria bacterium | reverse complement strand
GGAAGAGAACATCCTGTTCGACGATTTCGGGGGATGACGCCGGCGCCGCGCCGCGCCGCTTTGCCGCGCCGACTTGCCGCCGCGCCGCGCCGCTCTGCCATGCCGCCGCGCCGCGCCGCTTTGCCGGCGCCTCTGCTGGCCGCTGCGCTGGCCGTTGTGACGGCGCTGGCGGGCTGCGGCGCCGCGCCGCCGCCCGCCGTGCACGAGTTGCACGGCGAGACCATGGGCACCACCTGGTCGGTGAAGTTGTTTGATGCGGTGCCGGCGGCGCAATACGACGCGATGGCGGCGGAAATCGCCGCGCTGTTTGACGGCATCAACGCCGCCATGTCCACCTACATAGAGGATTCCGAGATCAGCCGTTTCAACAGGTCGCGCGACACGGCGTGGCAGGCGGTGTCGCCGGAACTCGCCGGGATAGTCGCGCAGGCGCTTGAAATCAGCGCGCACACGCACGGCGCGTTTGATGTGACGGTGGCGCCCATCGTCGCGCTGTGGGGGTTCGGCGCGGCGCAGAAGGAGGGCGCGTTTCCGGACAGAACGCTGCTTGACGACCTGATGAAAACGGTCGGCTACCGCCATTTGTCGGCGCGCCTTGAACCGCCGGCGCTGCGCAAGGATGTGCCCGGATTGCAGATGGACTTGTCGGCCATCGCCAAGGGTTACGCGGTGGACCGGGTGGCCGCGCTGGTGGCGGCGCGCGGCGTTGAAAACTATCTGGCCGAGGTCGGCGGCGAGTTGCGGGCGTCGGGCGTCAGCCAGTTGCTGCGCCCGTGGCGCGTCGGCGTTGAAAAGCCGACACCCGGCTGGCGCGAGACGATGCACATTGTGGAACTGCGCGGGCGCGGCATTGCGACATCGGGCGATTACCGCAATTTCATTGAACTCGACGGCAAGCGTTATTCGCACGAGATTGACCCGCGCACCGGCGAACCGGCGCCGTACCGCGGCGCGTCCATGACCGTCATCGCCGACACCGCGATGGAGGCCGACGCCTGGGCGACGGGGCTGTTTGTGCTCGGCAAGGAAGAGGCGCTGTCCATCGCCGAGGCGCACGGCCTGGCGGTGTATTTCATCGAGCAGGCCGGCGACGGCTACTCGCAGACTTTCAACGAGGCTTTTTCAGGCCATCTGGTGTTGCAATAGCGGCTTGCGCGGCCCGCAATGTCTTGCATATCCGCTGTATCTCCTGTGCGCCCTGTATGCCTTGTATAATGGGGAAATGATTTACATCGCCAGTTTTCTTGTGCTGCTGGTTGTCGTCGCGGCGATGGCGGTGGGCGTGATTTTCAGGGGACGCCCCATTCGCGGCAGTTGCGGCGGCCTGAATTGCCCGTCGTGCGCCGACCGCCCGCGCTGCCAGGCGCGCAAGGAAAGCGCATAAGGCGCGCCGCCGGCGCCGGCGTTCCCGCGCCCGCCGCGGTTTCAGGCCGGGCTGCGGTGATATAATCACCGGATGCACAAGACACTGGTTTCAACGGAAACGCTGGCGCGCCATCTGGATGACCCGAAGTGGGTCGTGTTTGACTGCCGCTTTGATGTCACGCGCCCCGAAGCGGGCCGCGAAGGTTATCTGAAGAAGCACATTCCGGGCGCGATTTACGCCGACCTCGACGCCGACTGGTCGTCGCCGCCGGGTCCGGGCGATGGCCGCCACCCGCTGCCCGACCCGGACGCGCTGTGCGAGCGTTTGTCGGAATGGGGCGTCGGCGCGGATTCGCAGGTGGTTGTGTATGACGACGGCGCCGGCTCGGTCGCCGCGCGCATCTGGTGGACGCTGCGCTGGCTGGGGCACGACGGCGTGGCGCTGCTTGACGGCTGCTTCGGCAAATGGCTTGAGGAAGGCCGCCCGGTGAGCGACGAGATACCGCAGCCGTCGCCGGCGGTTTTTCGCGGCGCCGCCAACGATGCGATGTGGATCACCACCGGCGAGGTGGAGCGCCTGCTGGACGACGACGCCTCGGTGGTGATAGACGCGCGCCCGCCGGAGCGGTTTTCCGGCGAGCGCGAGACGGTGGATGCCGTCGGCGGCCACATCCCGAACTCGGTCAATCATCCGCTGATGCGCAACATCGGCGACGACGGCTGCTTTCTGCCGCCGGAACAACTGCGGCGGCAATACGAGAAGATGCAAAAACCGGTGACGATACATTCGTGCGGCTCGGGCGTGACCGCCTGCCACAATCTGCTGGCGATGGAAGTGGCCGGCCTGCCCGGCTCGCGGCTTTATGTGGGGTCGTGGAGCGAATGGATTGCGTCGCCGCAAAGACCCACCGCCAGAGGAGAATAAACATGAAAAAGATAAGCGTTGAAGAACTGAAAAAGAAGATGGACGCCGGCGGCGAAGTGCAGTTGGTTGATGTCCGGTCTTCGCAGGAATATCTTTCGGCCAGGATTGTGCAGGCGCAGTTCGCGCCGATTACGCATTTCGACCATTACGCGCCGCTGCTTGACAAGGAGCGCGAGGTGTATGCGCTGTGCGGCGGCGGCGGGCGCGCCGGCGAATTCTGCCGCATGCTCGAGCGGCTCGGCGGCTATACGCCGGTGGTGGTTGATGGCGGCATCAGGGCGTGGATAGAGCGCGGCTACCCGGTTGAAATCGGGCCGAAGCAGATGTGGTCGCTGGAACGCCAGACCCGTTTCGGCGCCGGGATGCTGGCGCTGCTGGGCGTGTTGCTGGGCGCTTTCGTGCACCCCGGTTTTCTGCTGCTGGCGGGCTTTATCGGCGCCGGGCTGATGTTTGCGGCGGTGACAAACTTCTGCGGCTTTTCCATTCTGCTGTCAAAGATGCCGTGGAACAGGCAGGCCGAAGACGGGAGCGCCGCGGCGTGAAGTTCTGCAGCCACTGCGGATCTTCAGACCTTAATACAAAAATTCCTCCGGGAGACACGGCGCCGCGCAGGGTTTGCGCGAGTTGCGGCGCGGTTTTCTACGAGAACCCCAAGATAGTCGCCGGCTGCATACTCGAGTGGCGGGACAAAATCCTGCTGTGCAAGCGCGCGATTGAGCCGCGCATCGGCTTGTGGACGGTGCCGGCGGGGTTTATGGAAAACGGCGAGTCGGTTATTGAGGCCGCCGCGCGCGAGGCGTGGGAGGAGGCCGGCGCCAAAAGCGGCGACCTGAGCCTGCACACGATTTACAACCTGAAGCATCTGGACCAGGTGTACATCATCTACCGCGGCAGTCTTGACGGCGGGCGTTTCAGGCCCGGCCATGAAACGCTGGAGGCCGGTCTTTGCGGCGAGGCCGACATCCCGTGGGACAGCATCGCCTTTACGGTGGTTCGGGAGGCGCTGGAATTGTATTTTGCCGACCGCAGCCGGCGGCGTTTCACACTGCACGAAGGCGACATTGACCGCGACGGCGGCGAGCAGTTGCGGATAGTACGTTATTGAATCAGGCGGCGTGCCGCGCGGTTTGCGGCGGCCTGGCGTTGCGGGTTGCCGCCGCCGGGTCAGGCGTTGCGCCGGGTTGCGGCGGCTTGCAGTCAGGTTTGCCCGCCGCCGAATCAGGCGCCGCGTCCGTCGCCGCCGCGGCACGGCGGCGACGCCGGTATCTCGCCGTGGCGCAGGCGCCATTCCTCCGGCGTCAGCGTGTGCAGCGCCAGCGCGTGAACGCCGCCGGCCAGTTCTTCGGCCAGCAACTCGTTCAGTGCGCGGTGCCTGTCAATCAGCCGGCGGTTCTCGAAGCGGCTTGAGACCACGACGATCTTGAAATGCGATTCCGCGCCCGGCGGCACATTGTGGCGGCTGCTCTCGTTGACGACTTCCAGGTAGTCGGGGCTGAGGCGCGCCGCGATTTTGTTCTCAATGGTTGTTTGCACGGGGCT
>RKSI01000016.1 GCA_007570905.1 Gammaproteobacteria bacterium | reverse complement strand
CGTCGGCGATGGTGTAGGTGTAGGCGCCGGTCTCGCCGCTGGCCAGGCTTGCCGTGCCGTGCGCGCCGCCGATGTCGGCGGCGGCGATGGCGAGGGTGAAGGTCTCGGCGGACTCGTTCAGGGTGTCGCCCGGCAGGGCCAGGGTCAGCGTGTCCATGGCGGAGTTGTCGGCGGCGGGGACGGTGTGCGTACCGCTCTCCGGCGCATCGCGCCCGGCACCGGCGAGCATGGCGTCCACATCGGTGCCGGCGGCGGTGTTGCCTACGGTGTAGGAGAGCGTGATGTCGCGGCTGGGAACGGCGCCCAGGTCCAAGTTGATGCTGACGTTGCCGCCTTCGGTGACCGCGGTGCTGGTGGTGATGTCCAGTTCGATAGGGTCGTCGTCGGCGATGGTGACGGCAAGGTTGGCCGGCAAATCGGCGCCGTTGTTGGCGTCCACCGCCGCCTGGTCCGCGCTGGCGATGCTGAATTCGAGGGTGAAGGTCTCGGCCGGCTCGTTGATGTTGTCGCCGACGATGCCGACATTGAAGTTTTTATCGGTGGAGTCGGCGGCGGTGAAACTCAGCGTACCGGTGGTGGCGCCGTTCAAGTCGGCGGCGGTAGCGGTGTTGGCCGCGCCGGCCACGCTGGCCGTCCAGGTGACCACGATGTCCTGCCCGGACATGATTGCCTCCGTGCCGCTGTGCGCCAGCGTGTATTGCGTGTTGGCGTTGGCGTCGGTCTCGGCGATGCTGGCGGTCGGGCTGCTGAGGGCGAAGCTGTGGGCGGCGTCGGCGAATTCCACCTCGGCGGCGGCGCTGTTGGGCGTACCGCGGGTGACGGCGCCGGCGCCGGCGGGCGGGGTGAAAGCGCTGTCCAGGGTGACGGTAAGCGTCTGGTTGGGGTCGGCGCTGCCCAGGTTGGTGTCGGACGGCAGGGTCAGGGTCAGGGTGGCCCCGGGGTCGCCGGCGGCGACGGTCTGGGCGCCGGGGGTGATGCTGGTCACATCGTAACTGCCGCTGCTGGAGACCATGTAGGGGATGTCCAAATCCACCGCCGATGCGCCGGTGAGGGTGATGGCGAACGACACATCGCCGCCTTCGGCGACCGCGCCAGAACCGGCGCGGGCGATGGAGTAGCTGATGTCGTCGTCGTCGGCGATGCTGACCGCGGCCGCGGCGATGGGGGTGGCGCCGGCCAGGGCGATGGTCTCGGTGTTCGCGCCGCTGGCGACAGTGACGGCGCGGTGGGCGCCGCTGAGGGCGCCAGCGCCCAGCACGAACGCCTCGGCGGATTCGTTTACATCGTCGTCCACGACGCGCACGGTGAGGACACCGCTGGATTGACCCGCATTGATGCCGAGTCGGAGGGTTGATTCGATGCCCGTGGGGGACTCGATGTAGAAGTCCGTGCCGGCGGCGGCATCGGCCTCGTCGCCGCTTGCCGGGCGCGCGCCGATGGCGGCGCCGACATCGCCGGCGGCGGCGGTGGCGGCGGCGGCCTCGGCGGCGGTGGCGAAATATAACTGGGCGGTGGCGTTGGCGGAGAGTTCCGCGCCCAAGTTGACGGTGAACGCCACATCGCGGGCGGCTTGGTTGCCGCTTTCGGCGACGGTTGAACTCGCGGCGGTGACGCTCACTTCGATGTCGTCGTCGTCGTTAATCGTCACGGTGTGGCTGGCCGGCACATCCGCGCCGCCTTCGGCATCGGCCGCGGTGGTGTGCGCACCGGCGGCGATGTTGAATTGAAGCGTGAAGGTCTCGTCGGGCTCGTTGATGTTGTCGCCGGCGATGCCGACATTGAAGGTGCCGCTGGTCTGGGAGCCGGTGAATGCCACCGTACCGCTCGGCAAGTTGCCGCCGGAGAAGTCAGCGGAGGATGTGGGGTTGACTACACTGACTCCCCAACTGACCGTGATGCTGCCGCTAATGGCGGGGCCGGTGCGCGCGAGGGTAAATGTGGTGTCGGCATCGGCGTTGGTCTCGGCGATGCTCGTCGCCGGGGTGGTGAGGGTGAATGCGTGCAGATTGCCCTGCTCGATGACGTTCTGCGTGGCGCTGCCCATGGTGGCGGAGGGCGCGATGGCGCCGGCGGCGGTGGGGCCTGCGACCGGCGGCGTGGCCGAGGGATTGGCGGCGGTGAGGGTGACAGTGAGCGCCTCGCTGGTCTCGTCGCCGCCGGCGTCGGTGTCCGCAGCTAGCGGGATGGTGATGTCGGCGGTGGTTTGGCCCATGGCGATGGTCAGCGGGCTGGAAGTAATGGCCGCCATGCCGCCAGTGACATCGGCTTCCTCAATGCCGGAGACGGCGAACGGCACGGTCACATCGCTGGCGCTCTGGTGGTCAATGGTCACGCGGAACACGGCGTTGCCGCCTTCTTCCACCTGGAAGCCGGGCGCGGCGGGGTCGGTGTCGGCATCGGTGCCCTGGTTGGCGATGGAGACGGTGATGTCGTCGTCGTCGGTGACCATCACTGTGCCTGGGTTGCCGCCGCTGGTGTATTCAAGCCTGCCGGGGGTGACGGTGCCGCCGGTAAAGCGCGTGGTGCCGGACATCGTGCCCACAGGCCTGCCGGTGATGGTGATGGTATCGGTGGCCTCGTTCAGGGCGTCGTCGCGGAGAACGACATCAATTCGTAACGAGGTGAAAGTCCGGCTAAAAGAGGTGGCTTTCAAGCCGAAGATGTTTCTGTTGGAGCCGCCGAAGGAGACGATGTCGCTTGCGGTGATGCCGGTGCCGCCGAGTTGGTAAAGCATAGACACATTGGGCGCGCCTGCCGGCCGTGTGCCGCCGCCGACAACGATGTCAAAGCGGCAGGTCGCGGTTTCGGCGATGGCCGCCGCGCAAGTGCTGTGACGCTGGATGGCGATGGTGACCGGGTCGTCGTCGGCGATGGTGACGGTGTGGGCGGCGGCCGGCACATCCGCGCCGCCTTCGGCGTCGGCGGCGGTGGTATGCGCGCCGGCGGCGATGCTCAAGCTGAGCGTGAATTGCTCGTCCGGCTCGTTCAGCGTGTCCTCTTTGGTGGTGATTGTGAAAGTCTCCGTAGTTTCCATGCCGGTGAATTCCAGCGTACCGCCGGCGGGGGCGGTGTCGCCGCTGAAATCCGTGGCCGCGGGGGCCGGGGTGCCGGCCGCATAGGCCCAGGTGACGGTGATGTTGCCCGAAGCGCCGATGTCCGGGCCGGCGCGGGCGACGGTGTAGGTGGTGGTGGCCGAACCCTCGGTGATGCTGGTTGCCGGGTTGTCGAAGGCGAAACTATGCGCGGCATCCACAAAGTTGACCATGACGGTATCGGACTGGTCGCCGGTGGTGGCGGTGCGCGTGACTTCGCCGCCGCCGGCGGCGGCGGTGGGGCCTTCGTCGGTGCCGGTCGTAGTGGTGTCGTCGGCGGTCAGGGTGACGGTGACGGTCTGGTCGGGGGCGCTCATGCTGAGCGTGTCGCTAAGCGGCATAACGACGCCAATCGTGCCTTCGGTTTCGCCGGCGGCGATTTCCAAACTGCCGGCGGCACTGCTAGCGCCGACGCTCAGGGCGGAGTTGGCGGCGGCGAGCTGAGCGAGGGTGTAGCCGGCGCCGGTGACGGCGACGGTATAAGGCACCGTGACCGCTGCCGCCGAGCCTCTGGATGCGCCGCTCAGGGTGACGGTGAATTGCGCGGTCTGGCCCTCGTTCACCGTGGCCGCGGTGGTGCCGGCGCGGGCGATGGATGCGGTCATGGGATCGGAGGCGGAGATACTTCGGGTCCCCCCGCCGCTGGTGATGCCGACCGTGCCGTACCCATTGGCGACATCGGAGGCGGTGACGGTGAGGCTGTATTGCTCCTCGCCCTCGTTCAAATTGTCGGCGATGATGGCCAGGGTGATTTCGCCGGGCTGCC
>RKSI01000175.1 GCA_007570905.1 Gammaproteobacteria bacterium | reverse complement strand
CCGCCGACACCCGCCGCCGGCCCGAATTCCGTCATTCCGAATCCCTGTGCCTGAAATGGCGCTTCAATTATTTTCTGGGCAACGCACTATCCTACTTTTCATAAACACATCACATTAACAACTACCGACATTCAGGAGGGCAAAATGGAGGTAAAAATCAATGTTCACGGCGTGGATATCGACATCCACATCGAGAAAGCGGGAGACAAGGGCCAGCCTTTGCTGATGGTCCACGGCATCCCGACCAACGCGCGCTTGTGGCGCCATGTTCAGGCGCACCTGCAAGACCGCTACACCACATTGGCGATGGACATGGTCGGCTACGGGCAGTCGAGCATGCCGCTGGATCAATTCGAGCACACGCTGACCAACCAGGCCGAGGCCATCAAGGGCGTTATCGAGGCGCTTGGGTTGAAGGGCAAGGTCGTGCTGGTGGGCCATGACCACGGCGGCGGCGCCTCGCAAATCATGGCGTCAAGATACTGCGACCACATCAGCCGCCTGGTGCTGGTCAATCCGGTCAGTTTTGACTACTGGCCGGTGCTGGAAGTGGAGGCGTTCAACGGCCTGGTCGGCGCGTCGGACGAGGCGCTGACGGCGGCGATGCAGCAGGCGGCGGCCAATTTCGGCATGCTGCTGCGCACCGGCAGTTACGACAAAATCGCGTTCACCGACCAGAATGTCAAGCAGAACTACCTGCAATTCTGGGCGCGCGGGCCGGGTCTGACCGGTTTCAAGTCGCTGGTGAAGGTGTGTTCGCAGCCCGGCAACAAGGACACGCTGGACATTGATTATTCCAAAATCACCTGTCCGACGATGGTCTGCTGGGCGCTGCACGACGCCTGGATGCCTAAGGAAGCGGCGGTGCGAATCAAGCAGGCGGTGAAGGGGCCGACACGCCTCGAGTTCATCGAGCGCGCCGGGCACTATGTGCCGGAAGACCGCCCGGATGTGGTGGCCGGCTTTATCGACGACTTTGTGACGGAGTGGGAGGGAGTTTCCGTTTAGGGGCGGGGATGGGCGCCGTGCCGGGGCGAAGGTCAGGGAAGCAGGTTCTCGATGGCGGCGCGTTCCTCCCGCAGTTCCTTGTCGGTTGCGGCGATCATTGAGCGTTCAAAGTCGTTCAGTTCAAGGTCCTGCACGATGCGCCAGTCGCCGTTGGCGGCGGTTGCCGGGTAGGAGAACATGACGCCCGGCTTGACGCCGTAACTGCCGTCGGCGGCGACGCCCGCGCTGGTCCAGTCTCCGGGCGGGGTTCCGTCCATCCAGCTGCGGATATGGTCGATGACGGCGGAGGCCGCCGACGCGGCGGACGATGCGCCGCGCGCCTCGATGATGCGCGCGCCGCGCTGTTGCACCGAGGGCACGAAGGTTTCCTTTATCCATTCCATGTCGGCCTTGACGGGCCGGCCGCCGGCCTCGCAATGCAGCGGGTCGGGGAATTGCGTGGACGAATGATTGCCCCAGATAATCATTTTGCGGATGTCGGCGGGCGCGCAGCCGAGCCGCTGCGCGAGCATCGCTACGCCGCGGTTGTGGTCGAGGCGCGTCATGCAGGTGAACTGGCGCGCGTCGAGGTCGGGCGCGTTGGCCGACGCAATCAGCGCGTTGGTGTTGGCCGGGTTGCCGACGACCAGCACTTTCACATCGCGCGACGCGTTTTCATTCAGGGCGCGCCCCTGCGTGCGAAAAATTTCGCCGTTGCTTTGCAGCAGGTCTTTGCGCTCCATTCCCTTGCCGCGCGGTTTCGAGCCGACCAGCAGCGCGATGTCAATGTCGCGGAAACCCGGCTTCGGGTCGGTCGCAAGAACGCAGTCGGCGAGCGTCGGGAAAGCGCAGTCTTCCAGTTCCATCGCCACCGCGTCGAGCACCTTGCGCATCGGCTCAATTTCCAGCAGATGCAGGATGACGGGGCGGCCCCCGGTCATCTGCCCCGACGCGATGCGGAATATCAGCGCGTAGCCGATGTTGCCGGCGCTGCCGGTGACTGCGATTCTGGGCGGCTGGTTCACGGTCGTCATGATTGGGCGCTATTCTGCGGCAAATGCGGCGCCGGCGCAACCTTCCACCCGCCGCCGGTTTTGTTGTAAAATCCGGCGGTCTTTGCAACAACCCCGAAGGACACCTGATGAAATACAGACTCTTCACGCTGGCGCTGGCTTTGCTGGGCGCCGCCGCCAACGCGGCTGACAGCGAGGCTGGGCGGCACAAGGCCGGCGCCTGCCTCGGCTGCCACGGCATTCCGACCTACGCCAATGTGTATCCAAGTTACCATGTGCCGAAACTCGCCGGCCAGCACGCCGCATACATCGTCGCCGCGCTGAAAGGCTACCAGTCGGGCGAGCGCGGCCACCCGACGATGCAGGCGCAGACGCACCGCCTGAGCGAGGGCGACATGGCCGACATCGCCGCCTTCTTCTCGTCGCTGCCTTCGGACACCGCCGGCAAGCGGCAGTCGCCGCGCGCCGCGCTGCCGCAGGAGCAGCAACAGAAACTGCAAGTGTGCGTGAGTTGCCACGGCGAGGACGGCAACAGCCCGCTGCCGGAAAACCCGAGAATCGCGGGGCAGTACCGCGACTACCTGCACCGCGCGCTGCTTGATTACAAGGAAGGGCGGCGCAAGAACGCGGTCATGCTCGGCATGATCGGGCTGCTCGACGACCGCGACATGGAGGTGTTTGCGGCCTGGTTCTCAAGCCACAAGGGTCTGGGCGTCGTGAACATCGGCGACGCGGATGACCGTTGAGGCCGCGCCGCGTCAGGTTTTGGCGGGCGCCTCGTTCGGGGCCTCGTCGGGAGTGTACGCGCGGATGGTCAGCGCGTGCAACAGGCCGCCGGTGATGTATTCGGCGAGTGTCGCATAAACTGCCTGATGACGCTTGACCGCCGGCAGGCCCCTGAAATGCTCGCTGACGACGGTGGTTTCATACTTGCCGTCGCCGCCGCTGACTTCGGCGCGCGCGCCGGGAATGCCCGACTCAATCAGGCTTTTGATTTGCGCGGTTTCCATTTGCTACAATTATACGCCGACAACCGGAGCGCATTATGATATTCAGGCAACTCTTTGAACCGGCCTCAAGCACCTACACCTATTTGATCGGATGCCCCGGCACCGGCGAGGCGGCGCTGATTGACCCGGTGATTGAGACATTCGACCGCGACATGCGCGCGGTGCAGGAACTCGGCCTTAAACTGGCCTGCACGCTCGAGACGCACATTCACGCCGACCATGTCAGCGGCGGTTTCAAACTCCGCTCGCTGACCGACTGCAAAATCGCCGGGCCGGCGATGGACGACCTGGCGTGCCGCGACATCGGCGTCCGCGAAGGCGAGACCTTTCGCGTTGGCCGGCTTGAACTGCACCCGCTGTTCACGCCGGGCCACACCGACACCCACCACGCCTACCTGATGGACAACGGCACGCAGAAAATGCTGCTGACGGGCGACGCGCTGCTGATTGACGCCTGTGGCCGCACCGACTTCCAGTCCGGCGACGCCGGCGTGCTGTATGACAGCATCCACGCCAAGTTTTACACGCTGCCCGACGACACGCTGATTTATCCCGGCCACGATTACGAAGGCCGCATGCTGACGACGGTCGGCCAGGAAAAGAAGCGCAACCCGCGCCTGCACAGCGGCGTCACCCGCGACGCATTCATCCGACTGATGAACGACTTTGACTTTCCGAATCCGGCCAAGATGGAGTTCGCGGTGCCGGGCAACGAACGCTGCGGCCAGTGCCCGGACAACATGCCGCCCGGTTCCGAGCGGCTGTGCGAGGCGCACGACCAGGGCTGACGCCCGTCACATTCCGGCCTTTCGTTTCACCATCTCCGCCAGGCGGCGGATGCCGTCGTCG
>RKSI01000139.1 GCA_007570905.1 Gammaproteobacteria bacterium | reverse complement strand
CTGCCGCGAAAGTCGCGCACCAGCCGCGCCATCACCGGATCGCTCCGCGACAACTCGGCGCACGCGCGCGCCCAGTACGCCGGGCGTTTATCGCGCCGCTCAGGCATGCGCGGCTTCGGCGCCTTCGGCGCGGCGTGATTGCAGGTTCCAGAAGGTGCGGTAGAGGCCGCCTTCGGCCAGCAGTTGTTCGTGCGTGCCCTGGCCGACGATGCGCCCGCGGTCCATGACCAGAATGTGCCCGATGTGAACGACGGTGGACAGGCGGTGCGCGATGACCAGCGTCGTGATGCCCGCCGACGCCCGCTCCAGCGCTTTCAATATCGCCCTCTCCGAGCGCGAATCAAGGCTTGAGGTGGCCTCGTCAAACACCATGATGGACGGCTTTTTCAGCACCGCGCGCGCGATGGACACCTTCTGCTTCTCGCCGCCGGACAACTTCAGGCCGCGCTCGCCGACCAGCGTGTCCCAGCCGTCGGGCAGGCGCGCGATGAAATCGTCCAGGTCGGCGGCGCGCGCCGCAGCCAGCACCTCGCCGCGCGACGCGCCGGGCCTGCCGTAGAGTATGTTTTCGTAAATCGTGCGGTTGAACAGCACCGTGTCCTGCGGCACGATGCCGATGCGCCGGCGCAAACTGTCCTGCGCGCAGTCGCGCACATCCACCCCGCCGACGCGGATGGCGCCGCGCTGCACATCATAAAAACGAAACAGCAGCCGCGCCAGCGTGGACTTGCCGGAACCGGACGGCCCGACGATGGCGACCTTGCCGCCCGCCGCCACCGAAAAATCGGCGCGCTCGATAATCTCGCGCCCGGGTCGGTAATGAAAGCCGACATTGTCAAACACCACATCGCACGCGCCTTCGGGCAGTTCAACGGCGCCGTCGCGGTCGCGCACCTCGCGCGGCTGGTCGAGCAGGCGAAAGATCAGGTCCATGTCGGCCAGCGCGTAGCGCACCGCGCGATAGACGACGCCCAACATGCCGAGCGGCAGAAACAGTTGCAGCATCATCGTATTGACCAGTATCAAATCGCCCAAAGTCATGTCGCCCGCGATAACGCCGGTGGCGGCGAAGAACATCACCGAAGTCAGGCCGGCGGCGATAATCAAACCCTGGCCGAAGTTCAGCGCCGACATCGTTGTCTGGCTCATGACCGCGGCCTGCTCCCACTCCTTAAGCAAATCGCCGTAGCGCCGGCATTCCGCCTCCTCGCTGTTGAAATACTTGACGGTCTCGTAGTTGATGACGCTGTCCACCGCCAACTGGTTGGCCCGCGAGTCGAGTTCGTTCATCCGGTAGCGAAAGCGCACGCGCCAGTTAGTGAACAGCACCGTGAACACGACATAAACCGCCACCGTGGAAAACACCGCGGCGCCGAAATGCGCCGGGTAAAGGCCGAACAGATACAGCGCCACCAGCGCGAATTCCGCCGCCACCGGCAGGATGTGAAACGCGAGATAGTTGAGTATCGTCGAGACGCTCTGCGTGCCGCGCTCAAGATCCCTGAACACGGCGCCGGTCTCGCGCTCCAGATGAAACCGCAGCGACAATTGGTGCAAATGCGACAGCACCCGCAGCGACAGCCGCCGCATCGCGCGGTAGCGCACCCGCGCGAACACCGCGTCGCGCAGTTCGTTGAACAGCGCGCTGACCAGGCGCAGGCCGCCGTAGGCGGTGAGAAACACCAGCGGCAGCGCCAGCGCCCGCCCGCGCTCGGTGTCGAGCGCATCCACAATCTCCTTCAGCACCAGCGGCACGCCGATGACCGCGAGTTTGGCGACCACCAGGCAGGCCAGCGCGAACACCACGCGCCCGCGGTATTCCCACAGATACGGCAGTATCCGCCGCAGGTTGCGCCAGTCGGCGCGCTCGGCGTGCGGCAGGCGCGTGCGCCGCACCAGCGCCGACATCACGCGCGACGAGTTCGCCATGTTGCGTATGCCGTCCATCGCCGTCAGTGCTCGCGCTCGACGACGAAACCGGCCAGCGCCTCAAGCGCCGCCTTGCCCGGCGAGGCCGCCAGCGGCGCCAGGCATTGGCGCGCGCGGGCGGCGTAATGGCGCGCACGCGCGCGCGTGTAATCGAGCGAGCCGGCGGCGTTGAACACCGCCAGCGCGGTGTCGAGGCCGCCGTCATCGTCACCGCCGAAGGCGGCGCGCAGCGCGCGGGCGTCGCGCGGCCCACAATGCGCCAGCGCGTGAATGAAAGGCAGCGTCGGCTTGCCCTCGCGCAGGTCCTGGCCGCGCGTCTTGCCGGTGCCGGCGCCGGTGTAGTCGAGCAAATCGTCCACCAGTTGAAACGCCAGCCCGGTGTTGAGTCCGTAGCCGGCGGCGCATTCCAGCGCCTCGCCGCCGGCGCCGGCGACCATCGCGCCGCCGCGGCAGGCGACCTCGAACAGCGCCGCGGTCTTGCACCCGATAACGCGCAGGTATTCGTCCTCGCCGGTGTCGGCGCGGCGCAGGTTCACCAGTTGCCGCACCTCGCCCTCGGCGATGACATTGGTCGCGCGCGACAGCGCCGCGGGCAGGCCGGCGTGCCCGATTTCGCAAATCATCTGAAACGCGCGCGAATAAAGAAAGTCGCCGACCAGCACGCTGGCGGCGTTGCCCCAGATGTCGCGCGCCGTGCGCCTGCCGCGGCGCAGCGGCGAGTCGTCCACGACATCGTCGTGCAGCAGCGTCGCGGCGTGAATGAATTCAATGCCCGCCGCCAGTTCCAGGTGGCCGCGGCGCACGCCGCCGCCGGCCAGCGCCGACAGCAGCACCAGCGCCGGGCGCAGGCGCTTGCCGCCGCCGGTGACATGGCCGCCCAATTCCATGACCAGCGGCAGGCCGGAATGCAGGCGGCGCTCTATCAGCGCGTCCACCTGCGCCAGTTCGCCGCCGATTTGTGATGTAATTTCAGTGATTTGCATGGCCGCGATGATTTTTCCGCCGGCGCGCGGGGGGCTTGAATCCGCCGCCCGAATGGATATAATCGGCGCTTCACCCACAACCAATATCATAACAAAGGAGGAGAAATCCAATGGCAGAGCAACAACAAGCGCAGCAACAGGCGGAATTCCCGAAGATTGATTTCGACCAGTTGCCCGACATGCGCGAGACCATCTCGGGCATCATCGGCCTGCTGTGCTATTCAGACACCGACCTTCGCGCAATGCTGCTGAATGACGGGCTGAACAAGGAAAACCTGACGGTCGTCACCGACAAGATCCGCGCGTTCTACAACCAGATTGGCAAGGAAGCGCCGGACCTGTCGTGGATGGACAACACCAAGTTCAACATCCACAAGAACGACGACAACACCTACGTCATTCCGCTGCCGCACACCGAGTGAGGCTGCGGAGACATCCCCGATGATTTATGCGGTCATCGCCACCGGCGGCAGGCAATACAAGGTGTCGCCGGGGGATGTCATTCGCGTCGGCAAACTCGGCGCGGAGGAAGGCAAGGCGGTTGTTTTCGACAAGGTGCTGCTGGTGAACAACGACGGCAACCTCGACATCGGCGCGCCCTACCTTGAAAACAGCGCCGTCGCCGGGAAAGTCGTCCGCCATGGCCGGGATGAAAAAATCCGGGTCATCCGGTTCAAGCGGCGCAAACGCCATTTGCGCCGCCTTGGACACCGCCAGCCGTTCACCGCGGTTGAAATCACCGGCATCAATCCGTAACGGCCTGCGGAGGAAAACGGAATGGCGCACAAGAAAGCGGGCGGCAGCACGCGCAACGGAAGGGATTCCGAATCAAAACGCCTCGGCGTAAAGAAATTCGGCGGCGAGACGGTCCAGGCCGGCAACATCCTCGTGCGCCAGCGCGGCACCCACTTCCACGCCGGCGCCAATGTCGGCTGCGGGCGCGACCACACGCTGTTCGCGCTGACGGCGGGCGCCGTCGTGTTCGCGCGCAAGGGCGCGCGGCGCAGGCGCACCGTCAGCGTCGTCCCCGCCTGACGGCGGCCCTTTTCCGCCGGGCGGCGCCCGGCCGGCGCCCGCCACCGGCGGCGCACACAACAGCGCACGGCGCATCATGAAATTCGTTGACGAGACTGAAATCACCATCATGGCCGGTGACGGCGGCGGCGGCTGCGTCAGTTTTCACCGCGCGCGCGCGTTGCCGCACGGCGGCCCCGACGGCGGCGACGGCGGCGACGGCGGCAGCGTCTGGCTGACGGGCGACAGAAACCTCAACACGCTGGTGGACTTCCGCAACCGCCGCCTGTTCCGCGCCGGCAACGGGCGGCCGGGGCGCGGCGCCAACCGCACCGGCGCCAACGGCGAAGACCTGCTGCTGCGCGTGCCACCCGGCACCGCGGTGCACAACACCGAAACCGCCGAGTTAATCGGCGACATCACGCAGTCCGGCCAGCGCCTGCTGGTCGCCAAAGGCGGCGCGCGCGGCCTCGGCAACACCCGTTTCAAGTCTTCCACCAACCAGGCGCCGCGGCGCTCGACGCCGGGCGGCAAGGGCGAATGCCGCACGCTGCGGCTGGAGTTGAAACTGCTGGCCGATGTCGGCCTGGTCGGGCCGCCCAATGTCGGCAAATCCACGCTGGTGGCGGCGGTCAGCGCGGCGCACCCGAAAATCGCCGACTACCCGTTCACAACGCTTTACCCGGTGCTCGGCGTCGTCAAGGCCGGCGACTACGACAGTTTTGTCATCGCCGACATTCCCGGCCTGATTGAGGGCGCCGCCGACGGCGTCGGCCTCGGCACGCAGTTTCTCAGGCACTTGCAGCGCACGCGCCTGCTGCTGCATCTGGTGGACATCGGCGGCGGCGAACCGGCGGCGGCAAACCGGCGCATGGTGCGCTCGCTGGAAAACGAGATGGAGCGCTTTGACGCCGCGCTGATCGGCAAGGAACGCTGGCTGGTCTGCACCCGCGCCGACACGGCGACGCCCGCCGAGGGCGACGAACGATGCCGGCAACTGGTCGCCGAACTGAACTGGCGGCGGCCCTGGTTCAAGGTGTCGGCGGTGTCGGGCGAGGGCCTGGGAGACCTGACGCGCGCCATCACGCGGCGCCTGCGCGGCGGCGCGGCACAGGCACAGGCGCAGGCGCAGGCGCCGGCGGCGGCGGTCGCATGACGACCGACATCATCCTGCTGACCGGCCTCGAGGTGCGCGCCACCGTCGGGGTTTTCGACTGGGAGCGGCAGATTGAACAAACACTGCGCATCGACCTTGAGATGGCCGGCGACGCCGCAGCCGCCGCCGCGTCCGACCGCATTGAAGACACGCTCGACTACAAGGCGGTGGCGAAGCACGCGCAGGAATTCATCGGCGCAAGCCGCTGCGCGCTGGTCGAGACGCTGGCGCACAAACTGGCCGAAGAACTGATGCGCGAATTCGGCATTCGCTGGCTGCGGCTGACGCTGCGCAAGCCGGGCGCGGTGCGCGGCTCGCGCAGCGTCGGCGTGACCATAGAGCGCGGGGAACACAGATGAACCGCGTGTTCCTGAGCATCGGCAGCAACATCGACAAGGAGAAGAACATCGCCTCGTGCATCACCGCGCTGCGCCGGGTGTTCAGCCCGCTGACGCTGTCGTCGGTCTATCAATCGGCGGCGGTCGGTTTCAGCGGCGGCGACTTCTACAACCTGGCGGCGTCGTTCGAGACCGCGATGCCGCCGCTGGCTATAGAGAAAATCCTGCGCCGGATTGAGAAGGAGCATGGCCGCGTGCGCGGCGCCAGCCGTTTTGAGTCGCGCCAACTCGACCTCGACCAGATTCTGCACGGCGACCTCGTCATCGAGCGCGACGGCCTGCAACTGCCGCGCGCCGAGATCGCCGAACACGCCTTCGTGCTCGGGCCGCTGGCCGAAATCGGCGGCGGCGTCGTGCACCCGGTGCTGAAAAAAACCTGCGCCGAACTGTGGGAGCGCTTTGACAAGACGCGCCACCGGCTGACGCGCGTGCCGATGGCGCTGCCGCCGGGCGAGTAGTCCGGCGGCGGGCCTGTCGGCGGTGTTCCGGCGGGTTCACCGGCGGTGCATCCGGGCGCATCCGCAGTGCATGGACAGCCCGCGAAACACACACGAAGGGCGCAAAAGCACGCGCCGCGCCGTCCGTTCAATAACCTTTGTCAGTGGCCCCGCAGCGCGCCGGCGGCGCTATAATGGCCGCAATCCACTGACAAGGAGGACCATAATGAGAATACAAACAGCAACCGAACTGCCGGCCACCAACGAGATTGTCTCGGCGCTGCTGGCGGCGAAATACGCCGACGACCTGGCGCTGTTGCAAACCGTCCGGGCCAACCCGCAGACGGCGCTGAACGGCAGCGAAGTTCCGGTCACGGTGCGCGCGGTGCAAAACACCGAAGACACGCTGCATATCTGCGTGCCGGACTACGATGTGCTGGCCGACATGAAACTCGACGACGAGCAACTGGCGCAGGTGTCGGGCGGCGAGATTTTCATCTCCATCGGCATCGCCATCAGCGCCGTGTTTGTCGCCGGCACCGTCGCCACCGTCGTCGGCATCAAGGTCACCGAAAACAACCGGGAACAAGGGTAGGTCCTCCCTTCTCCGCAGCGGCGCCTCCCATGCAGCGGCGCCGCCTGTCCCGCCCCGCACAGCCGCCGCCGCCAGTGCGCGCATTTCCGCCTTTGCAGGAATGTCGCTGGCCGCTCAATAGCGCCCGCCGTCCACCGCTATGGTCTCGCCGGTGATGTAACCGGCGGAGGTCACCAGAAACAGCACCGCTTGCGCCACATCGGCGGGTTCGCCGGTGCGCGCCAGCGCGGTGCGCCGCAACACGGCGCGGCGCCGCTCCTCATCATCGCCGTCGCCTTCCGGCCACAGAATCGCGCCCGGCGCGACCGCGTTGCAGCGCACCCGCGGCGCCAGTTCCAGCGCGAGCGAGCGCGTCAGCATCGCCAGCGCCGCCTGCGTCGCGCAATACGCGGCGTGGCCTTGCAGCGGCTGCGAGGCGTAGCAGTCGGTCAGATTGACGATGCACCCTTCGCGGCGCGCCAGTTCCTCCGCCAGTTCCCCGGCCAGCAGCAGCGGCGCCTTGATGTTGACGCCGATAAGTTCGTCAATGCGCGCGTCGTCCGGGGCCGCGAGCGAAGTGCCGAAAAACACCGAGGCGTTGTTGATAAGCGCGTCAAGGCGCCGCCAGCGCGTGCGCGCCGCGCGCGCCAGTTCGCGCACCGCCGCCGCGTCGCGCAAATCGGCGGCCAGCACGCAGGCCGAATCGCGCCGCGCCGCGTTCAATTCATCGGCCATCTCGCGCGCTTGCCGCTGCGAGCGGCGGCAATGCAGCGCGACATTGAAACCGGCGCCGTGCAGCGCCCGCGCAATGCACGCGCCGACGCGCCGCGCACCGCCGGTAATCAACGCCGCCTTGTGGTCATTCGTCGTCAAATCCGTTCACCGCAAACCGGTGGAATGATACCGCAGCGGCGGCGCACCGGCGGCAATCAACTCTGCCTGTCATCATCCGTCGTCACACCCGTTCACCGCAAAAGCACACGCGCAGCGGCGGAATGATGGCGCGGCGCACGCGCATTGGCGGCGGGCCGCCGGCGGCGCAGCGCGGCGTGCTGTTATACTCGGCGTCCGATACCGCCGCCCGCCGATGGAGATTTTTCAAAGCATTGTCCTGGCCCTGGTGCAGGGCGTCACCGAATTCCTGCCGGTGTCGAGTTCGGCGCACCTGGTGCTGGTGCGCGACTGGCTGGGCTGGCGCGGCGAACACCTTGCCTTCGACATCACGGTTCACGCCGGCACGCTGTGCGCGGTGATTGTCCACTGCCGGCGGCAACTGGCGGCGATGTTGCGCGCGTGCCTGCCGCGCGCGCCGCGCGACGATGAAAACCTGCGCCTGCTGGCCGCCGTCGCCGTCGCGTCGCTGCCGGTGCTGGCCGCGGGCTGGTGGTTTGAGCCGCTGATAAGAACGCACCTGCGGACCATGCCGGTCATCGCCGCGGCCACCGCCGGCTTCGCGCTGGCGCTGTGGCTGGCCGACGCAAGACGCACCGGCGGCGCGCGCGAGGTCACGCTGTCCGGCGCGGTGTGGATCGGCCTGGCGCAGGCGCTGGCGCTGGTGCCGGGCGCGTCGCGCGCCGGCGTTGTCATCACCGCCGGGCTGCTGCTGGGGCTGGCGCGCACGCAGGCCGCGCAGTTCTCGTTTCTGCTGGCGATACCGGTCATCCTCGCCGCCGCCGCGCTGCAAGCGCTGCAACTGGCGCAGGATGTTCATGCCGGGACGGCCCCGGCGGCGGCGCTGGCGGCGGGCTTCGCGGTGTCGGCGCTGTTCGCGCTGGCGACGATGCAACTGTTCATCCGCTTTGTCGAGAAAATCGGCCTGCTGCCGTTCGT
>RKSI01000152.1 GCA_007570905.1 Gammaproteobacteria bacterium | reverse complement strand
AGGCGGTTCACCCCCCCCACCTGCATGTCTTCCATAGACAAGGCGGCGCACGCGCTCGGTGATTTCAAAGACACGGCGTGTGAGGTTGAACAGCGGGGGAGTTGAGTAGCGCGCACCGGGTTTCACTTCTTCGCCCGCGCTCATTGCTATCGTGTCAACGCCGAATTGTTCAAGCACATCGCGGCAGGCCGGGCCGAACGACTCGAAGTTGCGCGGATAGTCCGAATACTGCGTGTTGCGGACGCAGATTTTGTTGCACTGCACGATGCGGTCGCGGCAGCAATAATTGGCGCGCAGTATCGTGATGAACTGCGATGTCCACCACGATTGGCCGTCAAACTTTTCCTCGTAGGGCAGCAGGCGTTCGTCAAAAAACGCCTCGCGGGAGAAGGCGTTGAACAGGCCGTCAAACCAGTCCACGGTCTGCAATTCCCATTTCCGGTTCTCCACGCCCTTTTTGCACATCGCCGCCGGCACAATGTCGTCCAGGCGCTTCTGATTGCAGCGGCGGTTGTAATCGCCCTTGGCGGCGGTGACGATTGAGTGGTCAACGACCGACAGGATGGACAAAAACATCCCGAACCCGGCTTTCTGGCTCATGCCGGCGAACACCACATCCTCGTCGAGAAACACATACCAGTCGTATTGCAGGCGGTTGGCCTTGACATGCTCGATGAGTCTGTTTCGGCCCGATGTCCAGGTCGTGCCGGGCGCGTAAATCGCGGTGTCCGGCGTTCGCTCCCGATAGGAGAGCAGCAGGTGGGGCTTGTTTTTCAGGCAACGGTAAATGCGCGGCAGCCCCGCTTTGGCCTGTATCAGGAAAAGAGCGGTTTTTTTCATCGCGCGGATTGCCGGCGCGGATTGCCGGCCATCCTGGAACGGCGGCGGCGGGCCGGCCCCTATTCCACCGTCACCGACTTCGCCAGGTTGCGCGGCTGGTCGATGTCGGTGCCTTTCAGCAGCGCCGTGTGGTAGGCCAGTATTTGCAGCGGCAGCGTGAACACAATCGGCGCCACCGCGTTTTCCGGCGCGTTCAGTTCAATCACCACCACCGAATCGCCCTCGGACCTGAAACCCGCGCCCGAATCGGCGAATACATGCAGCACGCCGCCGCGCGCGCGCACTTCCTGCAGGTTGGACTTCAACTTGGCCAGCAGGTGGTCGTTGGGCGCCACCGAAACCACCGGCATACCGCGGTCCACCAGCGCCAGCGGGCCGTGCTTAAGTTCGCCGGCGGCGTAGGCTTCGGCGTGGATGTAGGAAATCTCCTTCATCTTCAGCGCGCCTTCCATCGCCACCGGGTAATGGCGCCCGCGCCCCAGAAACAATACATGGTTTTTGTCGGCGTACTGCTGCGCCAGTTCCCGGATGCGCGGCTCCAGCGCCAGCGCCTGTTCAAGGCGCGACGGCAGGTTGCGCAACTGCGCGACGAGGCCGGCGCGCACCGCCGGTTCCATGCCGGCGCGCTTGCCGAGCAACATCGCAAGCAGCAACAGCGTCACCAACTGCGTCGTGAACGCCTTGGTGGAAGCGACGCCTATTTCAGGCCCGGCGTGGGTCATCAGCACGCGGTCGGACTCGCGCACCAGCGAACTCTCCGGCACATTGCAAATCGCCACCGACGGCAGGTAGTCGCACTTCTTCGCCAGCGCCAGCGCGGCGAGCGTGTCCGCCGTCTCGCCCGACTGCGAGATGGCGACAAACAGCGTGCCCGGCAATATCACCTGACGGCGGTAGCGAAACTCGCTGGCAATCTCGACGCGGCACGGCACGCCGGCGAATTCCTCAAACCAGTGGCGCGCCACCAGGCCGGCGTGATAACTGGTGCCACAGGCGACTATCTGCACCGCCTTCACCGCGTCCAGCAGGGCCGCGGCGCCCGGCCCCAGTATCCCGTCGGGCACAGTGTCGTCGAGCAGGCGGCCCTCGAGCGTGTCGGTCACGGCGCACGGCTGGTCGTGTATTTCCTTTTGCATGAAGTGGTCAAACTCGCCGAGTTCTATCGCGTGCGGCGACAGCGGCGTCGCCACCGGCGCGCGCTCCACCGGGCGCAGTTCGCCGTCTTCCAGTTCGCCGTTGAAGATGCGGACGCCGTCGCGCCCGATGCGCGCGATGTCGCCGTTTTCCAGCACGATGAAGTCGGTGGTCACCTGCAGCAGCGCGTGCACATCGGAGGCGGCGTAGTGGCCGCCGTCGGCGCCGGCGCCGATGACCAGCGGGCTGCCGTTGCGAACCAGCACGATGTGGCCGGGCTGCTCGACATCAATCACGCCGAGCGCGTAGGTGCCCTTGAGGTCTTTCAGCGCAAGGCTGACGGCGCGCAGCAAATCGCCGCCGCGCGACAGATGCCACATAATCTGGTGCGCGATGACTTCGGTGTCGGTCTCGGAGGTGAAATCAAAGCCGCGTTCTGTCTGGGTTTTTTTCAGCGCCTCGTAGTTCTCAATGATGCCGTTGTGAACGATGACGATGCGCCCCGAAATGTGCGGGTGGGCGTTGGCCTCGTCGGGCGCGCCGTGGGTCGCCCAGCGGGTGTGGGCGACGCCGGCGTTGCCGGCGCAGGGATCGGCGTCAAGCGCGCTTTGCAGTTCGGCCACCTTGCCGAGTTTGCGGACGCGCCGGACGCCGCCGTTGACCAGCGCGACGCCGGCGGAATCGTAGCCGCGGTATTCAAGCCGCCGCAGCCCCTCCATCAACACGCCGCTGGCTTGGCGGGGCGGTCGGAATTGCGGGTGCTGACGGCGGCGCCGACATGGGCGGCGGCGCCGGTTTGGCGGTGGCCGATGTAACTCCGGTGGTTGGCCTTGCTGCCGGCGCCGATGACGCGCTTCTTGACCTCGACGAAGTTGCCGACATGCACCTCGTCGGCGAGCACCGTCTGCGGGCGGATTCTGGCGTACGGCCCGATGAAGCAGCGCGCGCCGATTTGCGCGTCCTCAACGATGGAATACGGCTTGATGACGCTGCCGGCGCCGATGCTGACATCGCGCAGCATGCTGTAGGCGCCGACGCTCACATCGTCGCCGAGTTCCACCGCGCCCTCGAGCACGACGCCGACATCAAACAGCACATTGCGCCCCAGTTCCACCTCGCCGCGCACATCAAGGCGGCTTGCGTCGCGCACGCACGCGCCCCGCTCCATCAGGCCGTGCACGCGGCGGCGCTGCAAAATGCGCTCGGCGCGCTCCAGTTGAATGCGGTCGTTGACGCCCGCCGCCTCCGACTCATCGCGCAGCCCGCTTGACGCGACGCGCAGCCCGCCGGCGACGGCGACGGCGGCGCAATCGGTCAGATAATACTCGCGCTGGTTGTTGTCGTTGCCGACCTTTGCAATCAACTCGCGCAAAACCTTCGTCTTCGCCGCCATCACGCCCAGATTGACTTCGGCAATCGCGCGCTGCTCAGGCGTCGCGTCGGCCTCTTCCACTATGCCGGCGATGGCGCCGCGCCCGTCGCGCAGTATGCGCCCGTAGCCGGCGGGCGCCGTGACATCGGCGGTCAGCAGCGCCAGGTCGGCGCGCGCCAGGCCGTCGAGCACGCCGCGGTAGGTGCCGGCGTGAATCAGCGGCATGTCGGCGTAGGTAATCAGCGCGGTGTCGGCGTCGCCGAGCGCCGGCAGCGCGCACGACACCGCGTGCGCCGTGCCGAGTTGCTCGCGCTGCTCGTGCCAGACAAGATTGTCGTCGCCGCCGAACGCCTCGCGCACGCGGTCGGCGCCGTGGCCGACGACGATGTGCACCGCGCCGGCGCCGAGTCGCCTCATCATGCCGATGACATGCGCGAGCAGCGGCGCGCCGCCAAGGTCGCACAACACCTTCGGCCCGTCCGCGCCCATGCGCTTGCCCTCCCCGGCGGCAAGAATAACGGCTGAAAATTTCATGGTGTCACCGCGAATGGCATGGCGCAGGCGGGGCCGCCGCGCCCGGAAGTTCGCTACCTGGTTTTTCGCAGGCGCTCGATCATCCGCAGTTGGGCGGCGATTTCGGCGAGTTCGGCCAGCGCCCTGGCCGCCTCTATGTCGGACAACTGGGTTTGCAGCAGTTCTTCGGCGCGCTGCCGCGCCTCAAGCGCCTTGGCCTCGTCCAGGTCCTCGCCGCGCATCGCGGTGTCGGACAGCACCATCACCATGTCGGGCTGCACCTCTATGATGCCGCCGGACACGAAGAAGTGGCGGTCGGGTTCGCCGTCAACGCGGATGCGAATCTCGCCAGGGCGCAGCCGCGACAGGAACGGCGCGTGGCGCGGAAAGATGCCGACCTCGCCCATCTCCGCCGACGCGAACACGGCGCTGACATCGCCGCTGAAGATTTCCTCCTCGGCGCTGACGATGTGGGTGCGGATGGTGGCCATGGCGCGTTACAGCGACTCGGCCCTGGCCGCGACTTCGTCAATCGAGCCGACCATGTAGAAAGCCTGCTCCGGAAACTGGTCGTATTCGCCCTCTATGATGCCCTTGAAGCCGCGTATCGTGTCTTTCAGCGGGACATACTTGCCGGCTGTGCCGGTGAAGACCTCGGCGACGAAGAACGGCTGCGACAAAAAGCGCTGAATCTTGCGCGCGCGCGACACCACCTGCTTGTCTTCCTCCGACAACTCGTCCATGCCGAGAATCGCTATGATGTCTTTCAGTTCCTTGTAGCGTTGCAGCGTGTTCTGCACGCCGCGCGCGACATCATAATGTTCCTGGCCGATAATCAGCGGGTCGAGCTGGCGGCTGGTCGAGTCGAGCGGGTCCACCGCCGGGTAAATGCCGAGTTCGGCGACCTGGCGCGACAGCACCAGCGTCGCGTCGAGGTGCGCGAAGGTGGTCGCCGGCGACGGGTCGGTGAGGTCGTCCGCCGGCACATAAACCGCCTGAAACGATGTAATCGAGCCGGTGCGCGTGGAGGTGATGCGCTCCTGCAAGACCCCCATCTCCTCGGCCAGCGTCGGCTGGTAGCCGACCGCCGACGGCATCCGCCCGAGCAGCGCCGAAACCTCGGTGCCGGCCAGCGTGTAGCGGTAGATGTTGTCGATAAACATCAGCACATCGCGGCCCTCGTCGCGGAAGTTCTCGGCGATGGTCAGGCCGGTGAGCGCGACGCGCAGGCGGCTGCCGGGCGGCTCGTTCATCTGGCCGTACACAAGCGCCACCTTGTCGAGCACCTCCGACTCCTTCATCTCGTGGTAGAAGTCGTTGCCCTCGCGGGTGCGCTCGCCGACGCCGGCAAACACCGAATAGCCGCTGTGCTCGATGGCGATGTTGCGTATCAATTCCATCAGCGTCACGGTCTTGCCGACGCCGGCGCCGCCGAACAGCCCGATCTTGCCGCCCTTGGAAATCGGCATGATCAGGTCGATGACCTTGATGCCGGTCTCGAGAATCTCCACCGCCGGCGACTGGTCGGCGTAGGTCGGCGCCTTGCGGTGTATCGGCAGGCGCTGGCCGGCCTCAATCGGCCCGGCCTCGTCCACCGGCTCGCCCAACACATCCATGATGCGCCCGAGCGTCGCCTCGCCGACCGGAACCGACACCGGCGCGCCGGTGTTGTTCACAGCCAGCCCGCGCCGCAGCCCTTCCGACGAGCCGAGCGCGATGGTGCGCACGACGCCGTCGCCCAGTTGCTGCTGCACCTCGAGCGTCAGCCGGTTGTCACCTTCCACGACCAGCGCGTCGTGGACCTGCGGTATGCTCTGCCGCGGGAATTCCACATCCACGACGGCGCCGATAATTTCAACGACATTTCCTGAACTCATGTTTTTGTTTCTCCTTGCAAGAGTCGGGCCGCGCGCCGGCGTCAAACCGCCGCCGCGCCTCCGACAATTTCCGATATTTCCTGTGTAATCGCGGCCTGGCGCGCCTTGTTGTAGGCCAGTTGCAACTGCCCTATCAACTCGCCCGCGTTTTCCGACGCGCTTTTCATCGCCACCATGCGCGCCGCCATCTCGCACGCGACATTCTCGACCACCGCCTGGTAGATTTGCGATTCGATGTAGCGCTTCAGCATGGTGTCCAGCACCGAGCGCGCCTCCGGCTCGTAAATGTAGTCCCACAGCCGCCCGGCGGCCTCGTCTTCTTCGAGGCCCGTCGTCGGAATCAACTGCGACACGCGCGGCTTCTGCGTCATCGTGTTGACAAACTGGTTTTCCACCAGGAACAGGCGGTCTATCCCGCCGTCGGTGTAGGCGTCGAGCATCGGCTTGACGGGGCCGATTAACTGTTCAATGTGCGGCGTGTCGCCCAGGTGCGTCGCCTGCGACACAATCTCGGCGTAGCGCCTGAAAAAGCCGAGCGCCTTGTTGCCGATGACCGTCACCCGCACTTTCGCGCCCTTGTCCTGCCATTCCTTGATGGCGCCGAAGGCGGCCTTGAACAGGTTGATGTTAAGGCCGCCGCACAGGCCGCGGTCGGTGGAGACGATGATGAAACCGGCGCCCTTGACCTCGTCGCGCGCCACCAGGTACGGGTGGCGGTATTCGTGCTGCGCCCCGGCGACATGGCCGATGGCCTGGCGAATGCGCTCGGCGTAGGGGCGGCTTGACGCCATGCGCTCCTGCGCGCGGCGCATCTTGCTGGCGGCGACCATTTCCATCGCCTTGGTGATTTTCTGGGTGTTGCCGATGCTGGCAATCTGCGTGCGGATTTCCTTCTCGCCCGACATCGCCGCGCCCTCCCGTGTTCCGTGGTTCCCGGCCCGCCGGCGCCGTTACCAGGCGCCGCCGGCCTTGAACGACTCGAGCGCCTGCTTCATCTGCTTCTCTATGTCGTCGTTGAAGTCGGCGGTTTCATCGAGTTGCCGCATCAGCGCGGCGTGCTCGCCGCGCATGTATGCGTGCAGCGCCTCCTCAAACGCGCCCACCTTGGCGGTTTCAATGTCGTCGAGATAGCCGCGGTCGGCGGCGAACAGCGACACCGCCATCTCGGCGGTTTTCAGCGGCGAATACTGCTTCTGCTTCATCAATTCCATGATGCGCTCGCCGCGCTCCAGTTGCTTGCGCGTCTGCTCGTCAAGGTCGGAGGCGAACTGCGAGAACGCCGCCAGTTCGCGGTATTGCGCCAGCGCCAGGCGGATGCCGCCGCCGAGTTTCTTGATGACCTTGGTCTGCGCCGCGCCGCCGACGCGCGACACGCTCAGCCCGGCGTTCATAGCCGGACGGAAACCGGAGTTGAACAAGTCGGTCTCGAGAAATATCTGGCCGTCGGTGATGGAAATCACATTGGTCGGCACGAACGCCGACACATCGCCGGCCTGCGTCTCGATAATCGGCAGCGCCGTCAGCGAGCCGGTGCGCTCCCTGACCTTGCCGCCGGTGGCCTTCTCGACATACAGCGGATTGACGCGCGCGGCGCGCTCGAGCAGGCGCGAGTGCAGGTAAAAGACATCGCCGGGATACGCCTCGCGCCCCGGCGGACGGCGCAGCAGCAGCGAAATCTGGCGGTAGGCCCACGCCTGCTTGGTCAGGTCGTCGTAGATAATCAGCGCGTCGCGCCCGCTGTCGCGGTAATACTCGCCCATCGCGCAGCCGGAGAAAGGCGCCAGAAACTGCATGGACGCCGGGTCCGACGCGCTGGCGGCGACGACGATGGTGTGTTCCATCGCGCCGTATTCCTCCAGTTTGCGGACGACGCCCGCGACCGACGACTGCTTCTGCCCGACCGCGACATAAATGCAAATCAAATCGCCGCCCTTCTGGTTGATGATGGTGTCCACCGCCACCGCGGTCTTGCCGACCTGGCGGTCGCCGATAATCAACTCGCGCTGGCCGCGGCCTATCGGCACCATCGAGTCGATCGCCTTCAGGCCGGTCTGCACCGGCTGGCTGACGGACTGGCGCGTAATCACGCCGGGCGCGACTTTCTCGACCGGCGATGTCTGTTGCGCGTTAATCGGCCCCTTGCCGTCGAGCGGGTTGCCGAGCGCATCGACGACGCGGCCCTCCAGTTCCGGGCCGACCGGCACCTCGAGTATGCGCCCGGTGCAGTAGCAGGAGTCGCCCTCTTTCAGGCCCTCGTAGTCGCCCAGCACGACGGCGCCGACCGAGTCGCGCTCGAGGTTCAGCGCCATGCCGTAGAGGTCGTCCCTGAACTGAATCATCTCGCCGTACATAACATCGCGCAGCCCGTGGGCGCGCACGATGCCGTCGGTCAGGCCGACGATGGTGCCTTCGGTGCGCGCCTCGGGCGGCGCCTCGAAGTTCTCGATCTTCTTCTTGATAAGACCGCTGATTTCAGTGGGACTTAATTGCATGATTTCATTCCTTGTGTCTTTGTCTTTGATGGTTGCGGGTCAGTGGGCCAGTTCGGCGGCCAGTTTGTCGAGACGGCCCCGCAGCGAGCCGTCCATCACGAAGTCGCCGGCGCGCACCACGGCGCCGGCGAGCAGCGCCGGGTCCACCCGGCACTCAACCTCCACTTCCTTGCCCATGCGCCGCGCCAGCGCCGCGCGGATGGCCTCTTGCTGCGCCGGCTCAAGCGCGAACGCGCTGACAATCCCGGCCTGCATGCGCTGTTCGGCGGCGGCGCGGTAGGCCGTGAACAAGTCGGCAATCGGCGCCGCCAGCGCGAGGCGGCGGTTGGCGGCCAGCAGTTGCACGAAGTTGCGGACATGGCCGTCGGCGGCGTCGCCGGCGACGCCGGCCATCAAATCGGCGATGCGCGACGGCGGGCAGCGCGGGTCTTGTATCAGGCGCTTGACGGCGTCGTCCGACGCCGCCGCCGCCAGCAGCGCCAGCGACCGCGACCATCTGTCAACGGCGTCGTGCTCGCGCGCGAATTCAAACGCGGCGCGCGCGTAGGGCCTGGCCGCCGTGATTAATTCCGCCATCGTTACAGGCGGCTTTCCAGTTCGCGCAGCGCCGCGGCGTGCGCGGCGGCGTCCACTTCCTTGCGCAGGATGCGTTCGCTGCCGGCGATGACTATGCCGCCGACTTCGCGCCGCAGACTCTCGCGCGCCTGCAACACCTGCTGCTCAATCTCGCTCTGCGCCGCGTGCTTGATGCGCCCGGCTTCCTCGCGCGCGGCGGCCTTCGCCTCTTCGACGATGCCGGTGGCGCGCTTCTCGGCCTGGACGATGACATTGGCGGCCTGGTTGCGCGCCTCTTCCTCCATCAGGCGGATGCGCGCCTGCGATTCTTCCAGGTCCTTGCGGCCCTGCTCGCCGGCGGCCAGCCCTTCGGCGACCGTGCGGCGGCGCTCGTCCATCGCCTTCGTCAGCGGCCCCCACAGGAAGCGGTTGACGAGCCAGATGAGTATGACGAACGCCGCGACCTGGGCGAAAAGCGTCGCGGTGATGCTCATCCGGCGCCCAGCGCGGCTGACAGCGCCCCGACGAACGGGTTGGCCAGCACAAACCACATCGCAAACGCCAGAATGATGAACGGGAACGATTCCATCAGGCCGGCGAAGATGAACATGTTGGTCATCAGTTGCGGGCGCAGTTCGGGCTGGCGCGCGATGCCCTCGATCGTCTTCGCGCAAATCAGCCCCCAGCCGATGGCCGAGCCGAGGCCGGCGGCGGCGAGGATGACGCCGACACCGACGGCGGTGTAGGCGTAAATGGTTGCAATGATGTCAGGTGTCATTAACTTTCTCCTTGATAAAAAATCTCAATGTTCCTCCTGGTGCGCCATGCCGAGATAGACCACGGTCAGCACCATGAAGATGAAGGCCTGCAGCGTCACCACGAGCAGGTGGAAAATCAGCCACGCAAGGTCAAGACCGACTTGCAGCGGCAGCCAGAACAGCGCGGCCAGGCCGACCGCGAGCGTGCCGCCAATCAGCGCAATCAGCAGGAACACCAGTTCGCCGGCAAACAGGTTGCCGAACAGGCGCAGCGACAGGCTCAGCGGCTTGGCCAGTTCCTCGATGACGGCCATCACGATGTTGAAGGGCACCAGAAACTTGCCGAACGGATGAAACAGGAAACTCTTGATGTAGCCGGCGGCGCCCTTGACCCGCAGGCCGTAGAAAATCGTCAGCGCGAACACGCTGAGCGCCAGCGCGAGGGTGGTGCTGATGTCGGTGGTGGGCACCACTTTCAGGTAATGCACGCCGACAAGTTTGGCCGCCTCGGGCAGCAGGTCCACCGGCACCAGGTCCATCGCGTTCATCAGCAGCACCCACAGGAAGATGGTCAGCGACATCGGGCCGATGAGCGGGTTGGGTTTGGGGAACACATCGGCGATTTGTTTGTTGACGAACTCGACCAGCATCTCGGCGACATTGACCAGCCCCGACGGTTCGCCCGCGGTCACGCGGCGTCCGACGCGCCACGCCAGCAGCACAATCAGCGCGCCGAGCACCACGCTGAAGAAGATGGTGTCGAGGTGCCATGCGTTGAGTTTGACGATGGCCTGGGATTCGCAGTCGGCGCCGACGCAGAGGTTGGTCAGGTGGTGCTGGATGTATTCAACCGAGGTCATTTTTTCGCCGCCGTCGCTCATTTGCGGGCCTCGCGCAGGCTGAGCCACCAGGCCAGATAGCAGACTGTGAAGGCGGCGAGCATCGGCAGCGGCTCAAGGCGCAACACGATGATGCCGGCGGCAAAGGCGACAAGCACCAGCAACATGCGCGGCGCGATGCCGATAACCAACAATCCTGTGCTTACCATTTCCTTGTTTTCAAGCCGCTTGTCGAGGCGTCTCATTTGCACCGCAAGAACGAGCGACAGCAATACCGCGACCAGTCCGCCGTAAAGCGCCGACCATGCCGCCCACGCGGGCGCCTGCCCCTGCATGAAAAAAAAGCCGGCTGACACGGCCAGCGCGGCGACAACCTGTCGTTGCACAAGCTTTTTTCCAATGCCATACACTGCATTTATTGCGAATGATGTTGTGTGCGGTTTTGTACGCGGTTTTGTGGGCGGCGTTGCGAACGGGAGTTGGCGGGGCTGCAAGCCAGTCTTCCACCGGGCACCTTCCAGTGAGCGCCCTTCAAGTGAGCACCTTTGCAAGTGAGCACCCTTAAACGAGCAATCTGTGCACTTTCATCAGGCCGCCAATCAATCCGAGACCGGCGAATAATAGCATGAACAGCGGGCTTGTATCAAGCCAGGCGTCCGTCCAGTAGCCCAGCAGCAAGCCGCTCA
>RKSI01000172.1 GCA_007570905.1 Gammaproteobacteria bacterium | reverse complement strand
CCGCCGGTGTCGCTGAACACTTGCAGTTGCTTGTGATACTTGTCCAGTTGTCCGGCCAGGTGTTCGGCCTGAAGGCTTTGCTTTTCAATCACATCCGCCGGCGCCTTGTCGAGGAAGTTGCGGTCGGCCAGCCGCGTCCTCATGCCGGCCAGCGTTTTCTCGGTCTTCGCAATCTCTTTCTTCAGCCGCAGCGTCTCGGCCTTGATGTCAATCAGGCCCTCCGCCGGTATCAGTATCTTCACCTGTCCCGCCAGCGCAATCGCCGCCGGCGGCGCCTCGCTGCCGGCGTCCAGCCATTGCAGGCGCTCAATTCGGGCAAGTCGCGCAATCCAGCCGCCGCAGTCGTCAAACAACTTGCGGTCGGCGTCGCTCCAGTTTTGCAGCAGCACCGGCACCGCCCGTCCCGGCGGCACATTCATCCCGGAACGAACCTGGCGTATCGCCGACACAAACGATTGCAGCCGCGCCATCGTCCGCTCCGCTTCCGCGTCACGCGCGACATCGCCGCACAGCGGGTAGGGGCGTTCCTGGATGTCGGTTTCATCGCGCCCGGTCAGCGGCTTGATTTGCTGCCATATCTCGGCGGTGATGAACGGGATGACCGGATGCAGCATCCGCAGGCATGTCTCCAGCGTGTCCATCAGACAGGCGCGGTTTGCCTGTGCGCTGTCGCCGACGCCATTGCCGCCGGCGCCGCCATCGCCGTCCTGAATAATCTTGGTAATCTCCAGATACCAGTCGCAGAAGTCGTGCCAGACAAGTTCGTGCATTGCCGCGGCAATCAAATCAAACCGGTATTCCTTGAACCAGCGCCCGGTCTGCTCCAGCACGCGATGCAGCCGCGACACAATCCAGCGGTCGGCCAGCGTCGCCGCGCCGCCCGCGCCATCCGCCACATCCGGCGCCGCCGCGCTCCCGTCGCGCGCCGGCGCTTCCGAACAAACCATCCCCGCAAACCGCGCCGCGTTCCACAGTTTGTTGCAGAAATTGCGGTAGCCCTCAATGCGCTGCATGTCAAACTTGATGTCGCGCCCGGTCGAGGCCAGCGCGGCGAAGGTGAAGCGCAGCGCGTCGGTGCCGTAGGCCGCGATGCCTTCGGGGAAGTCCCTGCGCGTGTGCTGTTCAATGCGTTGCGCCATCGCCGGCTGCAACAGGCTGGCGGTGCGCTTGGCGACGAGGTCGTCCGGCGAAATCCCGTCAATCAAGTCTATCGGGTCGAGAATGTTGCCCTTGGACTTGGACATCTTCTGCCCCTCAATATCGCGCACCAGGCCGTGCACATACACCTCGTGAAACGGCGCCTCGCCGGTGAACTTCAGCCCCGCCATGATCATCCGCGCCACCCAGAAGAAGATGATGTCAAAGCCGGTAACCAGCACGCTGGTCGGGTAAAACGCCTTCATCTCCGGCGTCTGCGACGGCCAGCCCAGCGTCGAGAAAGGCCACAGCGCCGACGAAAACCAGGTGTCCAGCACATCCGGTTCCCGCGTCAGCGCGACATCGCCGCCCAGATGGTGCTTGTCGCGCACCGCCTGTTCGGAATCGCCGACATACAGGTTGCCGTTGTCGTCATACCACGCCGGTATCCGGTGCCCCCACCACAGTTGCCTGCTGATGCACCAGTCCTGGATGTTGTCCATCCACTCAAAATAGGTCTTCTCCCAGCGCTTCGGCACAAAGCGCACGCGCCCGTCGCGCACCGCCTCGCACGCCGCCGGCGCCAGTTGCCGCGCGTTGACAAACCACTGGTCGGTCAGATACGGCTCTATCACCGCGTGGCTGCGGTCGCCGCGCGGCACCGCGTGGCGGTGCGGGCGCTCGTCTTCCAGCAAGCCCTGTTCGCGCAAGTCCGCCAGCACGCGCTTGCGCGCCTCAAAGCGGTCCAGTCCGCGGTACGCCTGCGGCGCGCGCTCGCCGAGCGTGGCGTCGTCGTTGAACAGGTTGATCATCGGCAAGTCGTGGCGCCGCCCGACCTCATAGTCGTTGAAGTCGTGCGCCGGCGTAATCTTGACGCAGCCGGTGCCGAACTCCGGCTCCACATAGTCGTCGGCAAGCAGCGGGATGACGCGCCCGGTCAGCGGCAGCGCCAGCCGCCTGCCGACCGAGTCGCGGTAGCGTTCGTCGTCCGGATGAACGGCGGCGGCGGTGTCGCCGAGCATGGTTTCCGGGCGCGTCGTCGCGACGACGACATGGCCGCCGCCGTCGGCGTACGGATAGCGGATGTGCCACAGGTGCCCGTCTTCCTCGTCCGACACCACTTCCAGGTCCGACACCGCGGTTTTCAGCACCGGGTCCCAGTTGACCAGCCTCTTGCCGCGGTAAATCAGCCCTTCGTCATACAGCCGGACAAACGCCTCGCGCACCGCGCGCGACATGTCGTCGTCCATCGTGAAGCGTTCGCGGCTCCAGTCCAGCGACGCGCCGAGCCGCCGCAGTTGCCGCGTAATCATGCCGCCCGACTCGTTCTTCCATTGCCACACCTTTTCCATGAAGGCGTCGCGCCCGAGCGCCAGCCGCGACTCGCCGCCGGCCTCCAGTTGCCGCTCGACGACCATCTGCGTCGCAATGCCGGCGTGGTCGGTGCCGGCCTGCCACAGCGTCTTGTCGCCCGACATGCGCCGGTGGCGTATCAGGCAGTCCATCAGCGTAATCTGGAAGGCGTGGCCCATATGGAGCGTGCCGGTCACATTCGGCGGCGGCAGCATGATGCAAAAGGGCGCGCCGCCGCCGCGCGGCGAGAACAGGCCGAGCGATTCCCAGCGCCGGTACCAGCGCTGCTCGATTTGCTCCGGGCGGTAGGTCTTGCCCACGCCTTCGGCGCGCCGCCCGGCGGTCGGCGGCGCGTGCTGAGTGTCGCTGCTCATCGGTGCCTTCGGGGGTGCTCGCAGGGATGCTCGCAGGAGGGCGTTCAGGCGTCGGCGCGGTCCAGCAGAAACTCCGTCAGCAGCGGCACCGGGCGCCCGGTCGCGCCCTTGTTCTTGCCGGTGTACCAGGCGACGCCGGCGATGTCCAGATGCGCCCAGCGGTAGTTTTCGGCGAAGCGCGACAGAAAGCAGGCGGCGGTGATGGTGCCGGCCCAGCGCCCGCCGATGTTGGCCATGTCGGCGAAGTTGCTGCTGAGTTGCGGCTGGTATTCGTCCCACAGCGGCAGTTGCCAGGTGCGGTCGCCGGCGCTTTCACCCGCCGCCAGCAGTTGCTCCGCAAGCGCCTGGTCGTTGCTCATCAGGCCGCTGGCCTCGTTGCCGAGCGCGACCACGCAGGCGCCGGTCAGCGTCGCCACATCCACCACGCATTCGGGCTTGAAACGCCCGACCCAGGTCAGCGCGTCGCACAGCACCAGCCGCCCCTCGGCGTCGGTGTTCAGTATCTCCACCGTCTGCCCCGACATCGTTTTCACGATGTCGCCGGGCCTGCTGGCGCGCCCGCCGGGCATGTTCTCGGCGCACGCCAGCACCGCGACGACATTCAGCGGCAGCCGCAGGCGCACGCAGGCGGCGATCGTGCCGAGCACCGACGCGGCGCCGCACATGTCAAACTTCATCTCGTCCATCGCCGCGCTCGGCTTGATGGAGATGCCGCCGGTGTCAAAGGTGATGCCCTTGCCAATCAGCGCCACCGGGCGCTGGCGCGCAGGCCCGCCGCGGTATTCGAGGCACACCAGGCAGCCGGGAACATGGCTGCCGCGGCTGACCGCCATAAACGCGCCCATGCCGAGCCGCTCCATGTTCGTCTCGCTCAGCACGCGCACCCGCAGTTTGCCTGAAGAACGCCCCAGTTTGCGCGCCTGTTCGGCCATGTAGGCCGGCGTGCAGACATTCGGCGGCAAGTCGCCCAGTTCGCGCGCCAGGTTGATGCCGTGGGCGATGCCCTCCGACTCGCGGATGGCCGCGCGCGCCTGCGCCACATCTTCGGCATGAAACACGCAGCGCTCAATGCGGAGTTTGTCCTTTCTCTTGCCTTTGGTCGCGCCGCGCGTGGACAGGTAGCGGTAGCAGGCGTGCTGCAGCGCGGTCGCCAGTTGGCGCGTGGCGTGGCGCTCGTCCTTCGGCCGCGCGCCGGAAAAACAATAAAGCACCGACGCCGGTTTCAGCGCCGCCGCCGCGTGCGCCGCGCTGCGCGCGATGCGGTCGAAACGCTGCCGGTTCATCTCCTTTCTCTTGCCGAGGCCGATGAGGATGACCGTCTTGTGGCGCGGCTGCGGCGTGTGCAGCACCAGCGTCTTGTTGAAGTCCGCCGCAAATCCGGCGTTGTGCGCGGCCTGCGAAAGATAGCCGCCGGCGGCGTCGTCGATGTCGTCGAACGCCTGCGAGCGCCCGCGCAAACGGCGTCCGGCATACAGGGGTATAATGCTGCACGCACTCGACAGGGACGCCGGGTTTCTTGAAGTGGCTGTTATCTGCATGATTTCTGGTTTCCTGTTGTTGGTGTCAGAGCGCGGTATTTTACCCGGTTATTCGTTGAAGCACTACCGCCGCCCGCGCCGCCGGCCTTTCTGGCATGACCATTTTTGAACGATATTTCTTCCGCGACCTGCTGGTGAATCTCGCCGCCGTGGTGTCGGTGCTGGCGCTGATGACGGCGGGGCGGCTGCTGATTACGCTGACGGGCAAGGTCGCCGGCGGCAGTTACCCGCCCGACATCGTGCTGCCGCTGCTGCTGCTGGGCACGCTCGACTGGGTCGTGCAGACGCTGCCGTTCAGCGCGATGCTGGCGAGCGTGCTGGTGCTCGGTCGCTATTACCGCGACAACGAGATTTACGCCGCGTTCTCTATTCGCGTAGGCGCACGGCGGATTTTTGCGACGCTGATGCGCCTCGGCGCGCCGCTGGCGCTGCTGGCGCTGTATCTGATGATGAATGTGCTGCCGACGGCGCACCAGCAGTTCCGCTTTATCAAGGAATCCGGCAAGCAGCGCGTGGATGTCGGTGCGGTCGGCGCCGGGCGCTTTATGCAGATGGACGGCGGCGTGCTGTTCATCGAGCGGCGCGACGGCAATGCCGTGGAGGGCGTTTTTGTCGCGGTGCGCCGCGACGGGAAATGGAGCGTGGAAACCGCCGCGCGCGGCGAGCAGCGCGGCCCCGAAGGCGGGCGCAAGTGGCTTGAACTGCACGACGGGCGTTTCTATGAGCGTGCGTCCGGGCGCGACGGGCTGGTGGTGTCGTCATACCGGCGCCACTCGGTGCTGCTGCCGCAGACGGCCACCGACTGGCGCATGGACAAGCCCGACATGATGAGTCTTGCGGCGCTGTGGGCGTCGCCGCTGCCCGGCCACCGCGCCGAATTGCAGTGGCGTTTGTCCATCCCGGTTTCATTGCTGCTGTTGCTGATGATTTCAGAGCCTTTAAGCCGCACCGCGCCGCGCCGCGGGCGTTCGCTGCCGCTGGCCGCGAGCATTGTCTTCTTTCTGGTTTATTCAAATGTGCTGGCGCTGGTTACCGGCATGATTGCGTCCGGGCGCCTGCCGGCGGCGCCTGGCGTTTGGCCGGTGCATCTGGCGGTGCTGGTGCTGGCGCTGTTCCTGATGCGCCGCCGCCTGCGCCGCCCGCGCGCGGCGGCGCCCGCGCCGTCCGCGCCGACCGGGGAGGCGGCGTGAGGCAGACAGACCGCCGCTGCGGACGCGAGATGTGCGCCGCGATGAAGGGGGCGGCGCGGGCGGCAGTGTCAACCGGGGAAGGGATATGAGACAGATAGACCGCTATCTGGGGCGCAGTTTGCTGGGCGGCGCCGCGCTTGCGCTGCTGGCGCTGGCGGCGGTGGATGCGATGATCAGCCTGGTGGACGAGGTCAAGGATGTGGACGACGATTACACTTTGGCCGACGCCGCGCTTTACACCGTGCTGATGCTGGTCGCCGGCGTGTATGAACTGCTGCCGGTGGCGGTGCTGGTCGGCGCCGTCATCAGCCTCGGCAACCTGGCCGCGCAGTCGGAACTGGTCGCGTTTCGCGCGTTGCATTATTCGCGCGCGCGCATCACCGCATCGGTGCTGATGAGCGGCGCGCTGTTGATGGTCTTTGCTTTTGTGCTGGGCGAGACGGCGGTGCCGGCGGCGGTTGAAAAGGCGCAGCAAATCAAGCACGCACAACAGGAACCGCAGGCCGCGCCGCAAAGCGCCGCAGAAAGCGCCGATGAAAACACCGGTGGCAGGTGGCTGCGCGACGGGCGTCATTTTATCCACATCGGCGGCGCCGCCGGCGGCGGCTGGCACAGCGAAGTCAGCGTGTATGAGTTGAATGACGAACATCATCTGGCGCGGATTATTGAGGCCGCGCGCGCGCAGGCGGCGGCGGATGAATGGGTGCTGGCCGATGTCACGCTCAGCGAACTGCGCGGCGGCGAGGTGTCCATCACCCGCAGGGAGAGCCTGCGCCTGCCGCGCGCGGCGCCCGGCGCGGCGGGGGAGCGCGATGTGTCGGATCTAAACCCCGCCGCGATGAATGTGTTCCAGTTGTTTGATTATGTGGAGTTTCTTCGCGCCAGCAAATTGTCCGGCGCGCGCGCCGAACTGGCGCTGTGGACGCGCTTCAGCGCCGCGCTCTCCATTGTCGTGATGCTGCTGCTGGCGATGCCGTGGATCTTCTTTTCGGCGCGCAGCACCGGTTCCGGCAGGCGGCTTTTCTTCGCCATCCTGATTAGCCTCGCCTACATGATAGGCAGCCGCGTCATCGGCGACGCGGCGGTGGTGTGGCAGATACCGCCGGTCGTCGGCGCGTTCCTGCCGGTGGCGCTGTTCGCCGCCGCCGGCGCCGTCCTGCTGAGAAAACTGCAAACGGGTTAGTTGGCGCGCGCGCCGCCGCTCGCCGGCCAAAGGCATTGCCGCTGTCCTGCAGAGACGCCGCAAGCAGGTTCGTTTAGCGGGCGCCGTCGCTCGCCACCAACCGGCTTGCCGACAGGCGGTCGTGCCATGCGAGGCGTTCGTCGTTGAACAGCGCGGCGGCGTAGCCAAGGCCGAACGCGGCCAGCGACAGCATCGCCGCCGCGCACCGCAGCAGCGCGGTATGCCAGCTGACGGCGCCGCCGCCGTCGGCGACAAGACGGATTTTCCAGGTTTTCATGCCGGGCGTCTGCCCGCCGCGTTTCCAGAAAGCGGTGAAATAGGCCGCAATCAGCGCATACATAAAGACCGCATAGACGGGATAAAGGGGGTGTTCCGGCGTGATGCCGGCGATGCTCCACGGCAGCGACGCCAGCACCAGGATGGCGAGCACGAACAGCGCGTCATAAAACATCGCCCCGGCGCGGCGCGCCAGACCGACGCCCCGAATGCCGCCGCCATCGCCGGCGTTGCCCTGAATGCCGCAGTCGGCACTGCCCCGAACGCCGTTGCGGGCGTTATCCCGAATGCCGCTGCCGGCGTCTTTGTCGCGGTTTTGTGCCATAATCCGGTAATGGGAGATTCAGTGATGAACCCGGCGATGAAGAGCGCTGCCGGCGGCGGCGCCGCCGAATTGCCGCCCGGCGAGCGTAGTTTAATCGAAACCTTCATCGGCGGCGCGTTTTCCGAGCGCGGGCTGTCGCGCAACACGCTGGCGGCCTACCGCCGCGACCTGGCCGGTTTTGCCGCGTGGCTGCGGCGGCGCGGCGCGGCGCTTGCCGACGCGGGGCAGGGCGACTTGCAGGACTGCCTCGCCGAGCGCATGCGGCGCGGTTACGCATCGCGTTCCAACGCCAGATGGCTGTCGTCGCTGCGCGGGTTTTATGCGTGGATGGTGCGCGAGAAACGCGCCGCCCTCAATCCGTGCGAGCGGGTGCCGTCGCCGCGCGCGGGCCGCAAACTGCCGCCGGTGCTGCGCGAGAAGGAAATTGAACAACTGCTGGAAGCGCCCGACACCGCCACCGCGCACGGCCTGCGCGACAAGGCGATGCTGGAATTGATGTATGCCGGCGGCCTGCGCGTGTCGGAACTGGTCGGCCTGACCTTCGCGCAGGTCTTCCCCGACGGCGGCTACCTGAAAATCACCGGCAAGGGCGGCAAGGAGCGGCTGGTGCCGGTCGGCGAGGAGGCCTGCGAATGGCTGCAAAGATACCTCGCCGACGCGCGCCCGCAACTGATGAAAGGGCGCGGCGAGTGCGAGGCGGTGTTTGTGTCGCGGCGCGGCGCCGGCATCACGCGGCAGACTTTCTGGCACGGCCTGAAGAAACTCGCGCGCAAGGCCGGCATCGCCCGCCCGTTCTCGCCGCACACGATACGCCACGCCTTCGCCACGCACCTGCTTGACCACGGCGCCGACCTGCGGACGGTGCAGATGCTGCTGGGCCACAGCGACCTTTCCACGACGCAAATCTACACGCACATCGCCAACCGGCGGCTGAAGGATTTGCACCGCACGCACCACCCGCGGGGCTGAGCGTGCGCGGGTTTCGTCTTTTTTCACTGGCGCGTGCGCGGAGCGTT
>RKSI01000178.1 GCA_007570905.1 Gammaproteobacteria bacterium | reverse complement strand
GCATGCGGCGCCCGGAACACAGGCGGGCTTACGCCTCAAAAGGCATCGTCCGCTTCATGAACTCGTCAAACAGCGGCACCGTGAACGCGGTGTCGCCGTGTTGGGGTTTGTAAATCATGCCCTTCGCTATCAGGTTGCTGCGGTGCGGTGAGACGGACTGGATTGACCTGCCCATCAACGCGGCGATGTCCCCCGATTTGTGGGGGCCCGGCCCCAACTCCGCCATCGCCCTGAGATATTTCCTTTCCACCGGCGTGCAACGGTCGTAACGAACGCGGAAAAACCCCGCGTCCAGCTTCTCCTGCGCGCGGTCGGCAGCGTTCCTGGCATCTTCAAGCGTAATCGTCTTTTCTTTTGCAACCAGCCATGACTGAGACCCCCACTCCTGCAGAAAATAGGGATAGCCTTGCGTCTGCGACAGGATTTCGTCAAGAGCCGCGGGCGCGAAGGACGCTCCCCCGCGTTCGGCGGGCGCCTGTATCGCATAGCGTGCCGATTCGTCGTCCAGTTTTCCGATTTCCTGAAAATCAAACAGCCTTTCCGCGTAGGTCTTGGCGTCGCCGGCTTGTCCGACCAGTTGCGGCAATCCGGCGCCGATGACGATTACAGGCAACTGCTTTTGTGTGCATCGGTGCAAGGCGGCAATCAGCGCCGCCAACTGACCTTCTTCCATATACTGAAGTTCATCAATGAAAATGGCGATGGCGGTTTCTTTCGCCGCCGCCGCCCTGCCGGCGGCGACGAGCAAATCGGGCAAGGCAGTTTCAAGATCTCCGGTGCACAAAATGCCGGCCTCGCCGCCAGTTTCAAAGCGAACCGTAACATCGCTATAAACAACCTGCACACTTTTGACAAAATCAACAAGAGCCTGCCAGGCATCCAAAACAAGGCCCTTTGCCTTCTCGCGCGGACCCAGCCTCATCAGGGCTTTATCCAACTTCGGAATCAACATCGCGGGCAGAGACCGTTCCTCTGGCGTCTCCAGTTGCAGACAAGTGATTCCGAGGGCCTCCGCATCTTCTGCGATATGGTTCAGAAGTACGGTTTTTCCGGCTCCCCTCAACCCGATAAAAAGAGTGCTGTTCGCATGGCGTCCGGCCTGGACGCGCTTCAGCCTGACAGTGGCATCTTCCAGCACTGCATCACGACCCGCCAGCGCAGGGGGTGGGCTGCCTGCGCTCGGGACATATGGGTTTTTGAGTTCGTCCATTTATAGGAAGTTTAACCAAATATAAGGAAATTTCCTTACATTTTGTTCAATTTCTTATAAACAGGCTTATTTCTTCATATATCAACAGAATACAAACATCATCATCCGTTGCCGGCGGCGTGGACTTCGTCCACCATCACCGCGACTTTGCCGGGGTCGGTTTGGCGCAGGACGCCGTGTCCGAGGTTGAAGATGTGGCCGGGGCCTGTGCCGAAGGCGTCCAGAATTTTGCGGGTTTCGGCGCGGATGGTTGGCTCCGACGCCAGCAGCGCCGCCGGGTCCAGGTTGCCCTGCAGCGCGACGCGGTCGCCTACGCGCCGCCTGGCGTCGCCGATGGCGGCGGTCCAGTCCAGGCCGAGCGCGTCGCAGCCGGCGCCGGCCATCGCCTCAAGCCACGCGCCGCCGCCCTTGGTGAACAAAATCACCGGATGGTCGCGGCGCTGTTTCAGCGCGGCGACGATGCGCCGCACCGGTTCCAGTGAAAAGCGCAGGTAATCGCCGCCCGACAGCACGCCGCCCCAGGTGTCAAAGATCATCACGCAGTCGGCGCCGGCGTCCATCTGCGCGACGAGATAGGCGGTCACCGAGTCGGCCAGCACCGCCAGCAGTTGTTCAAGGCATTCGGGGCGGTCGAACATCAGCCGCTTGATTTCGGTGAAGTCGCGCGACGAACGCCCTTCCACCATGTACGCGGCCAGCGTCCACGGGCTGCCGGAGAAGCCGATGAGCGGCACGCGCCCGTCCAGTTCGCGGCGCACCAGGCGCACGGTCTCCGTCACATAGCCGAGGTGCTCGGCGGGGTCGGGCGCGCGCAGCGCGGCGATTTGCGCGTCGTCGCGCAGCGGTCTGGCGAAGAACGGCCCCTCGTTTTCGCGGAAGCCCAGGCCGAGACCCATCGCGTCGGGTATCGTCAGGATGTCGGAGAAGACGATGGCGGCGTCCAGCGGGTAGCGCCGCAGCGGTTGCAAACTCACTTCGCACGCCAGTTCCGGCGTCTTGCACAGCGTCAGGAAGTCGCCGGCCTGTTCGCGCACGCGGCGGTACTCGGGCAGGTAGCGCCCGGCCTGGCGCATCATCCACACCGGCGTCGCGTCCGCCGGGCGGCGGCGCAGCGCGCAAAGCAGGCGGTCGTTGGCGGCGGCCATCGCGCCGCTCAGGCGACTTGCAGGTAGCGGGCGATGCCCATCGCCGCCTCGCGGCCCTCAAACACCGCGGTGACGACCAGGTCCGAGCCGCGCACCATGTCGCCGCCGGCGAACACTTTCGGGTTGGCCGTCTGGAACGGGAAGTCGCCGTGCGCCGGCGCGATGACCTTGCCGTCGTTGTCAAGCGCGATGCGGAAGTCGGAAAACCACGCCGCCGGGCTGGGCCTGAAGCCGAAGGCGACGATGACGCGGTCGGCGGCGACGGTCTGTTCGCTGCCGGCGACGATTTCGGGGCGCCGCCGCCCGCGCCGGTCCGGGGCGCCGAGGCGGGTTTCGGCCACGCGCACGCCCTCAATGCCGCCGCCGCCGCCGACGATGGCGGTCGGCTGGCGGTTGAAGATGAAGCGCACGCCTTCCTCTTTGGCGTTGGCGACTTCGCGGCGCGAACCCGGCATGTTGTCCTCGTCGCGGCGATAGACGCAGGCGACCGACGCCGCCTGCTGGCGAACCGCGGTGCGCACGCAATCCATCGCGGTGTCGCCGCCGCCGAGCACGACGACGCGGCGCCCCTCTATGCCGGCGAATTGCGCGTCGTCGCCGCGGTAGTTAAGTTGGCGGTTGATGTTGGACACCAGGTACGGCAACGCCTCGTGGACGCCGTCCAGGTCCTCGCCGGGGAAGCCGCCGCGCATCGGCGTGTAGGCTCCCATGCCGAGAAACACCGCGTCGTATTCATCGAGCAACTCCTGAAACGGAATGTCGTCGCCGACGCCGGTGTCAAGGCGAAACACGACACCCATCTCCTCCAGCAGACGCCGGCGCGTGCGCACGATGTGTTTTTCCAGTTTGAACGGCGGGATGCCGAAGGTCAGCAGGCCGCCGATTTCCGGGTAGCGGTCATAGACGACGGCCTCTATGCCGTTGCGCGCCAGCACATCGGCGCAGGCCAGTCCGGCGGGGCCGGCGCCGACGATGCCGACGCGCTTGCCGGTGGCCTCGACGCCGGACAGGTCGGGGCGCCACCCCGCCTTCAGCGCCTCGTCGGTGATGTACTTTTCCACCGCGCCGATGGTCACCGCGCCGAAGCCGTCGTTCAATGTGCAGGCGCCTTCGCACAGCCGGTCCTGCGGGCAGATGCGCCCGCAAATCTCCGGCAGCGAATTGGTCTTGTGCGACAATTCCGCCGCCTCGAACAAATTGCCCTCCTCAATCAGTTTGAGCCAGTCGGGGATGTAGTTGTGAACCGGGCATTTCCACTCGCAATACGGGTTGCCGCAGGCGAGGCAGCGTCCGGACTGGCGCGCCGCCTGCTCCGGGTCGAACTGGCCGTAAATCTCGTCCCACTCGCGCAGCCGCACTTCCGCCGCGGTTTTGGCCGGGCTTTGGCGCGGCAGGTTCAGGAATTGCATCGGGTCGGACATGGCTCAGGGTCTCGCGGCTGGCTGCCGTTCATGATACAGGAATGAACGCGCCGGCGCCCGATGACGGCGCGGCACGGTGCGGCGGGTGCGGTGCAGGGCGTGGGCGGCGTGTGGGGCTTGCT
>RKSI01000149.1 GCA_007570905.1 Gammaproteobacteria bacterium | reverse complement strand
GTGTTATAATTTCCGGCAAATACCGGCATTGCGTTGCCGCGGCGAAGGCCGGACGCGGGGTGATGCGGGGCCGGCAATCCGTCATGTTGAACATCAAAGAAAACACATTATTCACCGGCGACAATCTGTACATCCTGAACGGGATAAACTCGGAGTGTGTGGACCTGATTTACCTTGACCCGCCGTTTAACAGCAAGCGGCTGTACGAGGCTCCGGTGGGGAGCAAGGCGGCGGGCACCAGTTTCAAGGATATGTGGACCTGGCAGGATGTTGATGAGGGCTGCCTTGAAAAGATGGTCAAGGACTATCCGTACCTGGTTCGCTACATACAGGCGATAGAGGCCATGCACGGCAAGGCGATGATGTCGTACATCACCTACATGACCCAGCGGCTGATTGAGTTGCACCGCATATTGAAGCCCGCGGGAAGCCTGTATCTGCATTGCGACCAGACAGCAAGCCATTACCTGAAACTGATTTTGGACAGGATATTTGGCGCCGGCAATTTCAGAAACGAACTAATCTGGATTTACGAAGGCAGGGAGTTGAGAAAAACATCATACAACGCCAAGCATGACACCTTGCTGCTTTACTCAAAAGGGAAAAAGATGACATTTAATTGGGAAGCGATAGCCAATCCGTTGAAGCAGTCGTCAAGAAAAGCGCTTGAGCGGTTTGTTGACAAGGACGGCAGGCCATACCTGTTGAGGTACAAGTCCGGCGGCGGGTTCGCGCCAAAATCAAAAGAGGGCGGCGACGATGTTTACAGGCAGTATGTTCAGGACAAGGTCCCGCCAAGGGACTGGATAAAATTCGATTACGCCCGCAAGGGCGAGCGCACCGGGTACCCCACGCAGAAGCCGCTGGAGTTGCTGCATCATGTCATCAAGGCGTCCAGCAACAAAGGCGATGTTGTGCTTGACCCGTTTTGCGGCTGCGCGACAACGATGGTGGCCGCGCAACAATTGGCCCGGAAATGGGTGGGGATAGACATCAGCAGAAAATCCGCGGATCTGGTGGCGGAAAGGCTGCCGGGCGACAACGGGTCATTGTTCACTGATTTCATCCACAGGCTGGATATGCCGGTGCGCACGGATGTGGAAATTGTGAAAGAGACTGACAAGAGCGTGCGGGAGCGTTTGTACAAGGAACAAGGGGGCAAGTGCAACGGATGCAATGACGAACTGGATATAAGGCACTACCACCTTGACCACATCATACCGAAATCAAAAGGCGGCGGTGACTATTACGAAAATTACCAGTTGCTGTGCGGAAACTGCAACAGTGTGAAAGGCAACAGGCCGATGGAGTACCTGCGGGCGGTGATAAAGAGGCGCAATGAAGCGATGGATTTGCAGGTGAGTTTCGGGGCATGAGCCGGGCAAGGATGACAATGCGGAAACTGCTTGCGGCGCCGGAGCAATGGCGGCGGCGCGCCGGCAAATGCACGGCGCCGGCGGCGCGCCCACATAATCCGGGCGAAGGCGCGGCGGCGCGGGCGCGCTGAAAAGCGCGGGAGCGCGCACAGGACGCGCGCAAAAAAGGGGCGGGACGCGAACGCCCCGCCCCTCCCTCCGGTTGGTTGCTTAGTGATTGGCGTCGGGAAGGCGCTTGCGCGCCGCCGATGCCGCCTGTGGCGGCGCGGCGGACGGCATGGCGTGTTTGCCATCGCCGCCGTCGCCGGCATTGCCACTGACGCCGCCGGCGTTGCCGCCGGCGCCGCTGCGAACGCCGCCGTCGCCGCCTTCACCGCCGATTGTCAGCAGGTGGCGGTTCATCTCGAGCGTGGCGTCGCCGATGCCGCTGACCTCGGTCAGTTGCTCCACATCGGTGAAATGCCCGTGGCGTTCGCGGTGCTCGATGATCGCCGCCGCCTTTTCAGGCCCGATGTTTCTCAACTGCCCGGTCAGTTGCCGGTGGTCCGCCGTGTTGATATTGACCTCCGCAAAAGCGCAGGTGCAAAACAACGCGGCGGCTGCCGCCAGGCTTGTCTTCATTAAACTCATATTGACCTCCTTTGGTCTGATGTTGAAGGAAGCGCCACGATAGCGCGCGATGCCGGGCGGCGGGACGGCAGGCGGATAAACGGTAGTTTTTGGCCGACGAACGGCATAGCGGCGAGCGAGAGGCAGGCGCGGCGGGGGTCACAGCGGCGGGCGGCGGCAAGCCAATGGCAGGCGCGGCAGGCGCAACGGCGGGCGCGGCGGCGGCGCAAAGACAAGCGCGGCAGGCGGGCAGGCGCGGAGCGCCCGGAATCAGTCGGAGGCGACTTTTGCCGGCGACAGACTTTCTATGATGTCGAGCGGCTTGGCGGTTCCCCAGGCGTGGCAACTGGGGCACTGCCAGTAGATGTGGTAGGTCTCAAAGCCGCAGCCCTCGCACTCGTAGAGATGGCCGGCCTCTTCGTTGTGGCTGAGGCCGCGTATCACCTGCTTGACGAGGTCGTCCTCGGCGAGGCCGCTGTTTCTTATCTTCTCTTCAAGGAAAATTTTCAGCACCGGCAGCGGCGCGCGCTCGGCCTCCACCAGGCCCAGCAGAAAATGCCCGGCCTCGTCGGTGCGCTGCGCCTGCAACAGCGTGTGCGTGCAGGTCGCCACATATGAGACGGTCATCACCTGCAAGTCAAGCGCGCGGATGTAGTCGGCGAACTCGGACGGGTCGTAGGGCACAAAGCACTCGCGAATCTTCGGCAGCAGCGCGCTCGCGTATTCGGGGTGCGCGACCAGCACATTGGAATAATGGCGCAGCGCGGCGCGGTGGTTGTCGCGCGAGGTCTCGGCGTCGCCGCGGATAATCGGCGCCCGCACCAGCGTCTTGTCGTGCTTTGCCGAGCGCGACAGGTGGTGCGCGGTGAGTTTGTAGTCGCGCCGCTCCAGCGCCTTCTCGGCGAGTTCGCAGTGGTAGTGCGCGATGCGCGTGTCGCAGTCGGCGCCGCCGGTGCGCCGCTTCAGCCATTCGGCGCAGTGAATCGCGTCGTCCCAGGATTTCTCTATCTCATACAGCGTCAGCAGGTGGCGGTAGCCCTTGACCACGGTCGGGCGCGTCTCGACCGACACCAGTTCCCTGAAAATCTTCTCGGCGCTGTCGAGCAGCCCGGCGTTGAAGTAGTCGCGCCCCAGTTCCAGCAGCGCGACCGCCTTGTGGTCTTCGCCGATGCGCGCGCGCGACACGATGTTGTGATGGATGCGTATCGCCTTTTCCAGTTCGCCCTTCTGCCGAAACAGGTTGCCGAGTATGATGTGGGTGTCGACCGTCGTCGGGTTGACCTCGAAGAACCTGATGAAGATTTCTATGGCCTTGCCGGTCTGCTGGTCCAGCAGGTAATTCAGGCCCTTGATGTATTCCGGCGCCACCGGGTCGCCGGAGCGCGGCGCCGACGAGCGCGTGCCGACATACCAGCCGCTGAAAGCCGCGACCGGCAGCAGAAACCACAGCCACTCAAAAACCGCCGCGTCCATCGCCGTGCGCGCGGTCAGGCCGCGCCCGAATCGCGCTCCGGCGGCGGCGCGGCGTCTTCGCGGCCCTCGTCGGCGCCGTGCGCGGCGTCGCCGCCGGTGTTCATCGCCCCCGGCGCGCCGGTGTCCGCGTGCGCGCCGGCGTTTCCATCTGCGCCGGTGTTTGTTTGCGCGTCGGCGTTTCCATCTGCGCCGGTGTTTGTTTGCGCGCCGCCGCCGGCGTGCGCGCCGGCGTTGCCATGCGCCACACCGCCCGCAGGCGTGTCCATCCAGCCCGGCCGGTTTTCAGCGGCGGGCGCTTCGTGCGGCATGTCCTCTATCGCCGGCACAATCTCGGCGCCGGCGGGCGGGCGGTCTTCTTCCTGGCTGCTGCGGTCGAGCAGGGTGTAGCCCATCGGCCTCTTGTTGACGCGGTCGAGCAGCAGCGCGCTCGGCTTGAAACAGGGCAGACTCCTGCCGGAGATAAAGACGGTCTTGCGCGTCTTCGGGTTGCGCGTCATGCGCGGCTTTCTGAAACGCAGCGAGAAACTGCCGAACCCCCGCACCTCAATGCGCTGGCCGCGGCTCAGCACATCGCTCATATGTTCCAGCGCGACGCGCACCGCCATCTTGATGTCGGCGCGGCTCATGCGCATCTGCTTCGCCGCCATTCGCGTGACCAACTGCGAGCAGGTGATGCACTCAAATTCCTTTTCTTCCGCCATGACGCCCTCCTACGCCGCCGGATTCAGCCGGATTTGTCGCCGGCGCCCTTTCTGCCGCCGACCTTGATGCGCCTCAGTTTCTCGCGGAAAAGGTCGCCGAGCGAGGTGCCCGCCGGTTTCTCCGCGGCGGCGTATTGCCTGACCTTGACCGCCTGCTCCTCTTTCTCCCTGGCCTTCACCGACAGCGACAGCACGCAGTTCTTCTTGTCGTGGCCGGTGAGTTTGGCCTCGACCGAATCGCCGGCCTTCGGCGCGCCGTCCTGCGACACCTCGGAAACCGGAATCACGCCGTGCACATTGTCGGCCAGGTTGACGATGACCGACTTGTCGGTCACCGCCACCACCGTGCCGGTGACGGCGGAATTCTTCGGATGCTTGCCCAGATAGTCGTGCAGATGCGAGTCGTTCAACTGCTTGATGCCGAGCGAAATGCGCTCGCGCCCCGGGTCCACCGAAAGCACCACGACCTCGACCTGCTGGCCCTTCTTGTAGCGGCGTATCGCCTCGTCGGGCGGCTCGGTAACCGAGATGTCGGTGATGTGCACCAGCCCGTCGATGCCGTAGTCGGTGAAGCCGACGAAAATCCCGAAGTCGTTAATCGAGCGCACCACGCCTTTCAGCCGGTCGCCCTTGCGCTGGTTGGACGAGAACTCGTTCCACGGGTTGTCCTTGCACTTTTTCAGGCTCAGCGACACGCGCCGCTTGTCCTCGTCCACATCAATCACCATCGCCTCCACCTGCTGGCCGACGCTGACGACCCTGGACGGGCTGATGTTCTTGTTGGTCCAGTCCAGTTCGGAGATGTGCGCGAGGCCCTCGACGCCCTCTTCTATCTCTATGAAACAGCCGTAGTCGGTGATGCTCGTAACCTTGCCGAAGACGCGCGACTTCACCGGGCAGCGCCGCACCAACTGCGTCCACGGGTCTTCGGTCATCTGCTTGAGGCCCAGCGAAATGCGGTTTTTCTCCTTGTCATAGCGGAGGATTTTCACCTCAATCTCGTCGCCGACCGCCAGCACCTCGGACGGGTGGTGAACGCGCTTCCACGCCATGTCGGTGATGTGCAGCAGGCCGTCGAAACTGCCGAAACCGAGAAAAGCGCCGTAGTCGGTGAGGTTCTTGACGATGCCCTTGACGACCATGCCCTCGCTCAGGTTCTTCATCTCGTCGGCGCCGGCGCCGTGTTCGGATTCAAGAACCGCGCGCCGCGAGACGACGACATTGCTGCGGTTGCGGTCGAGTTTGATGATCTTGAATTCCAGTTCCTTGCCTTCCAGATAGGTGAGGTCGCGCATCGGGCGCATGTCCACCAGCGAGCCGGGCAGAAACGCGCTGATGCCGTCGAGGTCCACGATGAAACCGCCCTTGACCTTGTTCAGCAAAAACCCCTTGACGATGTCGCCGCTCTCGCACGCCTCTTCAAGGCGCGTCCAGGTGCGGATGTTGCGCGCGCGCTCGCGCGACAGCAGCGTCTCGCCGAGGCCGTCCTCAAGGCTGTCCAGCGCCACTTCCACGATGTCGCCCTCGCTGACCTCCAGTTCGCCGTTCTTGTTGGTGAATTGCTCGATCGGAATCACGCCCTCGGACTTCAACCCGGCGTTGACGACGACCGCGCCTTCGCGTATCTCTACCACCTCGCCTTCCAGCAGCGTGCCGGGCTTCAGGCGCTCCGGTTTTTTGTTCTGATTCAGGAGGTCCTGAAAATTTTCATCCATTGATTATGCCTTTATGTTTCTTTCCGCCGCCAGCGCGGCGATTGCCAGAAGCGTCTCGGCGAGCGTCTGGCGGGTTGTGTCGAGGACAACGGCGTCATCCGCCGCCCGCAACGGTGCGATGTCCCGGCTGGCGTCGCGCCGGTCGCGCTCTTCCAGTTCCCGGGTCAGGGCGTCAAGACTAACACAAAACCCCCGCTCTCTCAACTGCTTATAGCGCCTGCGGGCGCGTTCTTCGGCGCTCGCCGTCAAAAACACCTTAAGCGCGGCGTCGGGAAACACCACAGTGCCCATGTCGCGGCCATCGGCGACCAGCCCCGGCGGGCGCCGGAAAGCGCGCTGCGACGCCAGCAGCGCCGCGCGCACCGCCGGCGCGCGGGCCGCCAGCGAGGCCGCTTCGGCGGCGTCCTCGCCGGCGATTTCGGCGTCCACGCGGCGCCCGCCGCACTCGACGCCGGCGCCGTCGTCGGCGGAGATGAAGCGCACCTCAAGACCCGCCGCAAACGCATTGATGGCGGCGGCGTCGGTGAAGGCGATGCCGCGCTCGCGCAGGCCGAGGCCGACCAGCCGGTAGAGCGCGCCGCTGACCAGCAGATGAAAACCGAAGCGTTCGGCCAGGCGGCAGCCGAGCGTGCTCTTGCCGACGCCGCCGCCGCCGTCCAGCGTGATGACCGGAATGCCGGTAACGCCCGTCATCGCGCGCCGCCGAGGTTCAGCCCGGCCTGCGCCGCGACTTTCACAAAACCTGGAAACGAGGTGGCGATGTTGGCGCAGTCTGCGATACGCACATCGCCGGCGGCGGCGGCGCCGGCCACGGCGAACGCCATCGCAATGCGGTGGTCGCCGCAACTGTCCACCTCGCCGCCGCGCAGTTGTCCGCCCTGCACCGCAAGCCCGTCGTCAAAGGTCTCCACGGCGATGCCGCAGGCGCGCAGGCCGCGCGCCATCGCGTCAATGCGGTCGCTTTCCTTGGCGCGCAGTTCGGCGGCGCCGCGGACGCGGGTCGCGCCGTCGGCGCAGGCGGCGGCGATGCACAGCACCGGCAGTTCGTCTATCGCGCGCGCCACCCATTGCGGGCCGACTTCAACGCCGCGCAAACGCGCCGAACGCACGCGCACATCCGCCGCCGGTTCGCCGCCGAGTTTATGTTCGCCGCTGACGCGGATGTCGGCGCCCATCTCGCGCAGGATTTCAATGACGCCGGTGCGCGTCGGATTGACGCCGACGCCGGTCAGCGTGATGTCGGCGTCGGCGGCGATGCTCGCGGCGACGATGAAAAACGCCGCCGACGAGATGTCGCCGGGCGCCTCAATGCGGGCGCCGCGCAGCGCCGCGCCGCCTTCCACCGACACCGCGCCGCCGTCGCGCGACACCGGGCAGTTGAACAGCGGCAGCATGCGCTCGGTGTGGTCGCGGCTGGGCGACGGCTCGGCGACGCCGGTCGCGCCGCCGGCGCCGAGCGCGGCCAGCAGCAGGCACGACTTGACCTGCGCGCTCGCCACCGGCAACAGATGACGAATGCCGCGCAGCGGCGCGGCGGCGCGAATGGAAAGCGGCGGCGTGCCGCCCGGCGCGGCGCTGATGTCGGCGCCCATCGCGCGCAGCGGCTCCACAATGCGCCGCATCGGCCTGCGGCTTAGCGACTCGTCGCCGGTGAGTTCTCCCGCCACGCCCTGCCCCGCCATCAGCCCGGCCAGCAGCCGCATCGCCGTGCCCGAATTGCCGAGGTCAAGCGGCTTCGCGCATGCGCGCAGCGCGCCGCCGCGCACAATGATATGGCCCTCGCCGATGCGCCGGATGTCGGCGCCCATCGCGCGCAGCGCCCGCAGCGTCGCCAGGCAGTCGGCGCTTTCAAGGAAGTTGACAATCTCGCTGTCGCCGCGCGCGACGGCGGCCAGCATCAGCGCGCGGTGCGAGACGGATTTGTCGCCCGGCACGCGCAGCACGCCGCGCAGCGAGCGCACCGGCGACGAACATATAAACGCGCCGTCAGACATCGCGCCGCCGCGCCGCGACCTCTTCCAGCATTCTTTGCAGGCCGCCGGCGTCGCCGCGCGCAATCAGTTCGCGCAGGCGCGCCGCGGCGGCGCTGAAATCGTCCAGCGCGCCGAGGACGGCGGCGGCGTTGGCGAGGAAGATGTCGCGCCACATCACCGGGTCGCTGGCGGCGATGCGCGTGAAGTCGCGCAGGCCGCCCGCCGCGCAGTCAAAGACGGCGCCGGTGTCGGCGCGCGCCAGCAGGCCGTCAACCAGCGCGTAGGCGACCGCGTGCGGCAGGTGGCTGGCGCAGGCGAACACGCGGTCGTGTTCGGCGGCGTCCATCTCCACGACTTCGGCGGCGCCGGCGTCGCGCCACATCCGCGCGACAGCGGCGACGGCATCGCGGTCGGCGGCGGCGTCCGGCGTCAGCACCACGCGGCAATCGTCAAACAATGACGCCGACGCCGCATCCGGGCCGCTGTTCTCGGCGCCGGCGACCGGGTGTCCCGGCACAAAACGCGGCGCCGCGGCGCCGAGCGCGGCGTGTGCATCGCGCATCACCGCGCCC
>RKSI01000107.1 GCA_007570905.1 Gammaproteobacteria bacterium | reverse complement strand
AATCAGTCTGAACCAACTGGCGGCGCCGCTGGTTGAGCAGTTGTGCGAGCGGCGCGAAGAACTGGGCCTGTCCGTCACGCGTTCAGCCGACGGCGCGCGCCTGGTGGACGCCGGCATTGATGCGCGCGGCGGCATGGAGGCCGGGCGTCTGATTGCCGGGATATGCCTCGGCGGTTTGGGACAGGTAACGCTGACCCACGGCGGCGTCGCGCCGCGCTGGCCGCTGACGCTGCATGTCCACACCGCCGCCCCGGTCCTGGCCTGCCTTGCGTCGCAATACGCCGGCTGGAGTTTGTCGCACGGCGAAGGCAAGGAGGCTTTTCATGCGCTGGGTTCCGGGCCTGCGCGCGCGCTGGCATTGCGCGAGCCGCTGTTCAACGAACTGGGTTACAAGGACGCCGCCGACGACGCGGTGCTGGTGCTGGAAACACAGCGCCCGCCGCCGCCGCAGTTGCTGAACAAGATCGCCGAACGCTGCGATGTCGCCGCCGACCGCCTGACGGTCATCCTGACGCCGACCACCAGCCTTGCCGGGTCTGTGCAGGTCGTCGCCCGCGTGCTGGAAGTCGGCCTGCACAAGGTGCATGAACTGGGTTTCAATCTCGCCGATGTCGCCGACGGCGCCGGCAGCGCGCCGCTGGCGCCGCCCGCCGCCGACTTCGTGCAGGCGATGGGGCGCACCAACGACGCCATCCTGTTCGCGGGCCGGATACACCTGTTTGTGCGCGGCGCCGAAGACGCGGCGCGGCAACTGGCCGAGGCGCTGCCGGCCGGCGCCTCGCCGGATTACGGCAGGCCGTTCGCCGACATCTTCAAGGCGTACGACCACGACTTCTTCAAGATAGACCCGATGCTTTTCAGTCCGGCGCAGGTGGCCGTCACGCATCTGCCAAGCGGGCGCACCTTCCACGCCGGCGCCATCGACCTTAACCTGCTCGATCAATCATTCGCCTGAACGGACTGCGTGAAATCCGTTCCGCACATCGCCCTGGTCGCCGATGAATGCGGCTGGCACTGCGCCCGCCTGACGCAAGCCTTTGCCGCGCGCGGTTGCCGCGTGACGCGGGTGGCGCTGCCGGACTGCGAGTTCGTCGCCGACGGCGCCGGTGTGTCGCTGCCCGGTTTCGGCGGCGCGCTGCCCGACGGCGTTTTTGTGCGCGGAGTGCCCGCCGGTTCGCTGGAGTCGGTCGTGTTTTATCTGGATGTGCTGCACGCGCTGCGCGAGGCCGGCGTGCGCGTGTATAACGATGCGCGGATGATAGAACGCAGCGTGGACAAGGCGATGACCAGTTTTCTGCTGCGCCGCGCCGGTATCGCGACGCCGGCGGCGTGGTCGTTCGCGCGCGCCGACCGCGCCCGCGCCTTCGTCGCCCGGCACGCCGGCGCCGGCGGCGGGCTGGTGATGAAGCCGGTGTTCGGCTCGCAGGGCAAGTGGGTCACCGAATTGAACAGCATTCCGGCCTGGCGCGGCTTGCAGGGCGTGACTTCGGCGGACATCGCCGCCCGCCTCGCCGACGACTTTCTGCGCGGCGATGGATAAGGCGCTGGCGGCGGCCTTCCGGCGCGCCTGCCGCGCCGATGTTGAGGCGCTGAAACCGGGCAATGTCGGCGTGCACGGCGCCGGGCACGGCATGGACTGGCGCGACTTTGTCGCAAGCGCCGATGCCTGCGCCGGGCCGCTGTGCCGCCCGCACGACACGCTGGGCGAACGCATTCTGTCGGCCATTGAAGCGACGCGGCGCGTGGTCAGCCAGAACACCAACCTCGGCATCGTGCTGCTGTGCGCGCCGCTGGTGCAGGCGGCGTTTCAGCGCGCGCCAGGACAATCGCTGCGTTGCGCCGTCGCCGGCGTGCTCGACCGCACCACGGTGGCCGACGCCGCACAGACCTACCGCGCAATCCGGCTGGCCGGCGCCGGCGGCCTGGGGCGGGTGGCGCGCCTTGATGTCGGCGCCGAACCGGACGCCAATCTGCGCGAAACCATGCGCGAGGCGTGCCGCCGCGACCGCATTGCGGCGCAGTATGTCAATGATTACCGGGAAGTTTTTGGATATGCCGCGCCGCTGCTGCTTGAATTCCGTTCAAAATGGGGGCATAATCACTGGCCCGCCGCCGGCGTCTATCTGACGCTGCTGGCGGAATACCCAGACAGCCTGGTTGATCGCAAGCACGGCGCGCGGAAAGCGGCGGTGACAAGCCGCGAAGTTGCGCCTCTGCAAAGTCAGTTCGTCCGAAGCAGCGAGCCTGAAAAATTCAGGCGGCGGCTTTTGGCGCTGGATGTCAGCCTGAAGCAAAAGGGTCTCAATCCCGGGACAACCGCCGACCTGACCGTCGCCGGTGTTTTTGCCGCTGAACTGGAGCAACTGATTGCAGTTGCATCAACTCAAACCAACAGTACCAAGGAGTAAAAATGGCAATTGACAAAGTTATGGTCGGGGAAGCCCTGGTCAATGACAACGATCCTTCCGGCACGATGGCGGAAATCGCCCATATTGACCTGATGATAGGCCCTCGCGGTTCCGCCGTGGAGACCGCCTTCTGCAACGGCCTGGTGAACAACAAGGACGGCTTTACATCACTGCTGGCGGTCATCGCGCCGAACCTGCCGTGCAAGCCGAACACGATGATGTTCAACAAGGTGACCATCAAGGGCGAGAAGCAGGCGGTGCAGATGTTCGGCCCGGCTCAGGCTGCGGTGGCGAAAGCCGTCCAGGACTGCGTCGCCGAGGGCACCATCCCGCAGAGCGAGGCAGATGACGCCTACATTTGCGTCGGCGTGTTCATACACTGGCAGGCCGAGAGCAACGAGGCGATCTACGAAAACAACTACAAGGCGACCAAGCTTGCGATCGAGAACGCCATCCAGGGCAAACCGACCGCAGCCGAGGCGACGGCGCAGAAGGACAGCGCGGAACATCCGTTCAAGGGCTTCTGAACCCGGCCTGTGGGCCACGAAAATGAACCCCGGCACGACCGCGTCTGCCGGGGTTTTTTTTCATTCGCGGATGAAGCGGGCGGCGCCTGAAAGCACGCCGAAAGCCTTGCCGCAAGACCCGCTTGCAGCCACGCTCGAAGGTTTCCCGCCGCTGGCGTCGGCGGCGTCGCGCGTGCTGGTTCTGGGTTCCATGCCAGGCGCCGCGTCATTGCGGGCGGGCGAGTATTACGCCCATCCGCGCAACCAGTTCTGGACCATCAT
>RKSI01000205.1 GCA_007570905.1 Gammaproteobacteria bacterium | reverse complement strand
CGTCTTTCACCCCGGCGATTGTAGCCGTACAATGGCGGCGTCGTGCCGTCCGTTGAAAGCATACTCGTCGTGCTGGCCGCCTACCTTGCCGGTTCGGTTTCGTTCGCCGTCGTCATCTGCCGTCTGCGCGGCGACCCGGACCCGCGCGGCGTCGGCTCCGGCAATCCGGGCGCGACCAACGCCGCGCGCGCCGGCGGCAAGACCGCCGCCGCGCTGACGCTGCTGGGCGATGTCGGCAAGGCGTGGCTGCCGGTGTTTGCGGCGCGCCACGCCGGTTTCCCGGACAGCGTCGCGGCGCTGGCGGCGCTGGCCGCGTTTGCCGGGCACTTGTATCCGGTCTGGCACCGCTTTCGCGGCGGCAAGGGCGTCGCCGTTTGTCTGGGCTGTCTGCTCGGCCTGCAACCGCTTGCCGCTCTCGCGTGGGCCGGCGTCTGGCTCGCCGCCGCCGGCGCGTTTCGTTATGTCGCGGTGGCTGGCGTCGGCGCCGGGCTGGCGGCGCCGTTTCTGGTTCACTGGTCGGGCGCTTCCGCCGCGACAACGGCGGCAGTCGCGGTGATGGGCCTGGCGACGCTGGCGCGCCACCGCGACAACCTGCGCCGCATCAGCCGCGGCGAGGAAGACCGCCTGTTTGAATCCTGAACGGGTTTTCCGGTTTGCATTCAGGCGTCGGCGGCGCGGCGGGAGACCGCTTGATTAAGTTCTGAACGGGTTTGCATTCAACGCGCTTGGCAACGAAGGCCGATTGTTCCATCCCTGAACGAGTTTCATTCAGACAACACGCAACAACGAAGGCCGATTGTTCAATTCCCGGGCAGGTTCCATGAGACAACACCCGGCAGCGAAGACCGCTCAGGCCGCGCGCGGCGGTTGCAATTCCGTCAGCGGCCATCGCGCGCGCACCTGCGGCAGCGGGTCGGGCGTCTGGCCGGCCTGCAACCGCAGCAGGCCGGCGTTGGCTATCATCACGCCGTTGTCGGCGCACAATTTCATCTCCGGATAAATCACCTCAACGCCGTCGCCGCCGAGTTTCGCCAGTTCGCGCCGCAAGCGCGCGTTGGCGGCGACGCCGCCGGCGGCGACCAGGCGCTTGCAGCCGCTCTGCCCGAGCGCGCGGCGGCAGCGTTCGGTCAGCGAGCCGACCGCGGCCATCTCAAAGGCAAGGGCGATGTCGGCATGGCAGCGGTCGTCGTCATCGCCGCAGTGGCGCAGCGTTTGCAGCGCGCGCGTCTTCAGGCCGCTGAAACTGAAGTCCAGCCCCGGACGCCGCGCCATCGGCTGCGGAAATTCAAAACGCCGCGCCCGCCCGCGCCGCGCCAGGCGCTGGATTTCCGGGCCGCCGGGATAGCCCAGCCCCAGCATTCTCGCCACCTTGTCAAAAGCCTCGCCGACGGCGTCGTCGAGCGTGTCGCCGAGCAACTCGTAATGGCCGATGTCGTGCGCCGCAACCAACTGGGTGTGGCCGCCCGACACCAGCAGCGCCAGATACGGCGGCGGCGGCGCGCCCTGCAGCATCACCGCCAGCAAATGCGCCTCCAGATGGTGCACGCCGATGGCCGGTTTGCCGAGCGCCCAGGCCAGGCTGTGGCCGAAGACGGCGCCCGTCAGCAGCGCGCCAATCAGGCCGGGGCCGGCGGTGTAGGCCACCGCGTCCACCTCGTCCATCTCGCGCGCGCCGAGCGTCTCGCGCAACAGCGGCAGCAGTTTGCGAACATGGTCGCGCGCCGCCAGTTCGGGCACGACGCCGCCGTGCGGCCGGTGTATCCCGACCTGGCTGAACAGCGCCTCGGCGACGACGCCCGCCGACGAATCCACCAGGCCGATGCCGGTTTCATCGCACGAGGTTTCAATGCCCAGCACGCGCATCGCGGCGCCGGCTTCAGTAAAGCGAGTGCAGCAGATTCAGCGCCATGTAAAGCAGAAACAGCATAATCAGCGCGCTGAAATCCACCGGCCCGACAGTCGGCACGACGCGCCGCACCGGTTCCAGCAGCGGCGCAATCAGACTGTAAAGCAGCGAGATGAAGGGGTTGCTGTACGCCTGCGCGCCGGTGATGAACCAACTGCTGACGGCGAAGATGAAAATCGCGACTATCCAGGTTTGCAGCAGCAACTCGCCCAGTTGTATCAGCGCCACCGTCAGCAGCGCCGGCAGCGCCGGCGAGAAACCCTTGATGGCGCTCACCAGCCACAACTCAAACAGGCGCGCCAGATAGACCAGTATCCAGCATGGCAAATCCCACTTGCCGGCGGCGGGGATGAGTTTCCTCGCCAGCGCCAGCGGCGGCTCGGTCAGGCGCACGATGGCCTGCGACAGCGGGTTGTAGAAGTCGGCCTGCGACAGCGCCAGCAGCGCGCGCAGCAGCAGCAGCAGCGTGTAAAAGGTAATCAGCGTGTCGAGGACAAACGCCAGCGCCTGCTCCGGCGTGCCGCCGCTCATCAGGCTGTTCATTGCGCGGTCGCGGCGGCCAGTTCCGCCGAGCGTTTTGCCGCCGCCGCCAGCACTGCGCGCGCGAGGCGGTTGATGCCGCCTTCTTCCAGTGCGGCAAGGCCGCTTTCAGTGGTGCCGCCCGGCGAGGTTACTTCACGGCGCAGGCGCGCGACATCGCCGCCGCCATCGCCATTGTCGTTGTCGGCCAGCGCGGCGGCGCCGCAGAAGGTGCCGCGCGCGAGGCGCCGCGCGGCGTCGGCGGGCAGCCCCAGTTCCGCCGCCGCCTGCTCAAACGCCTCGACAATCCGGAAGAAATAGGCCGGGCCGCTGCCCGACAGCGCGGTGACGAGGTCCATGCCGCTTTCATCGTCCAGCCACACCGTGACGCCGACGCCGCCCAGCAGCCGCCCGGCGGCGTCGCGCTGCGCCTGCGACACGCGCGCGCCGGCGCACAGCGCGATAACGCCGCGCCCGACCGCGACCGGCGTGTTCGGCATACAGCGGATGACGGCCAGCCGCGCGCCGCTCCATTCGTCAAGGCGCGCCAGCGGCACGCCGGCGGCGACCGACATCAGCACGCCACCGCATTGCGCCAGCGCGCCGGCAATCTCTTCGCACACCGCGCGCACGATGCCGGGCTTGACGCACAGCACGGCGAAGTCGCAGTCTTCCGCGGCGGCGGCGTTGGAGGCGAAGGCGGCAAGCCCGCGGTGGCGTTCGGCCAGTTGCGCGAGTTGCGCGGCGTCGGGGTCGGACACGCGCAGGTCGGCGGCGGCCAGGCCGTTCGCGGTGAGGCCGCCAATCAAACTGCGCGCGATGTTGCCGGCGCCGATAAACGCGACGCGCGCCATCACCGCGCTCCGCAAGTTTCAGCGGCGCCCCGGCGAGCGCCTGAAACGCAACTTCGCGGGCCGGCGTTATCAGCGCGCCCCGCAAGTTTCAGCGGCGCCCCGGCGAACGCCTGAAAAGCGACTTCGCGGGCCGGCGCCATCAGCGCGCCCCGCGGGTTTTCAGCAGCACCGCCGCGCACACCAGCGCCAGCGCGCCGAAAAACAGCAGCGTTTGCTGCGGTATCGTCAGCCCGGCGAAAGTCCACGCCACTTCGGCGCATTCACCGGCGCTGTTCAGCACCGTGCGCAGCACTTCCATCGGCGGGAATTGTTGCATCAGATAATCAAGGCCCGGCGTGCAGTCCGGCACCTTGCCCGGCGGCAGGTTTTGCAACCAGACATGGCGCCCGGCAAGGCCAAGCCCGGCGGCGCACGCCAGCAGGCCGATGCCGGCGTAAAGGCGCTGCCCGAGCGCGCCGGGATTGTGCAGCGCCGCCGCCAGAAACACCGCCGCCACCAGCCCGGCGACCCAGCGGTCAAGAATGCAAAGCGGGCACGGCGCCAGCCCGAGCACGCCCTGCATAAAGAAAACCGCGACGGCCAGCCCGCCGACGGCAAGGGCAAACCCGCCCCAATGAAGCAACTGACAGGAAGGCATCTGCGGCATGACACCGCCATTATAACGCCTGCCGCCGTTGGCGCTGCGGAG
>RKSI01000177.1 GCA_007570905.1 Gammaproteobacteria bacterium | reverse complement strand
AACATATGCATTTCAACATGCTCGCCCAGCAGATGCTTGTCGCACAGCAGCGCCGGATTGACGCCCCACATTCTCATTCTTTCACCCCCGCGACACGGCCATGCCAACGCCCGCGGCGCACCGCGCACCGGCGCCCGGCATCACCGCGTGCGTGCGCTGCAATGCCGCAAGGCGCCTGGCCGGGAGACTGGCGAGCGCGGACGCCCGCATCATCGCGCGCGCGTGCCGAAATGCCGTTGCAGCACGGCCAGCGGGTCGTCGCTGGTGCGGCATTGCAGAAAGCCGACGCCCAACTTGCGCGCCAGCGCCCGCAGGCGCGCGGCGCGGCGCCGGAAGCGCGCCGCATAGTCGGCGGCGAACTGCGCGTCGCCGGTGTCCAGATGAAAGTCGCGCGCGCCGTCGCCGACGCGGTACTGTCCCGGCGGCGGCAACCGCTCTTCCAGCGCGTCGCAGACAAACACCAGCACCGTCTCGCTGTGCGCGGCGAGTTGCGCCAGGCGGGTTTCGGCGCGCTCGTCAAAGTTGCGGAAATCGCTGATGAAAAAAATCAGACTGCCCGGACGCGCGATGTGCGACAAGCGCAGCAGCGCGCCTGCGGGGCTGTCGCCGATGTTGGCGCCGGCGGCGCCGTTGCCGTTGCCGCCGCCGCGCATCGCACCGCCGCCGGACGCCGCGCCACTGCCGCCAAACGCCGCGCCACTGCTGCTGCCGGACGCCGCACCGCCGCCTGCCGCGCCATCATGCGCCGCGCCGCCCACGCCGGCCAATTCCCGGAACAGCCGCAGCGCGCCGGTTTTGCCGCGCTGCGGCTTAATCTCGCGGTGCGTGTCTTCGGTGAACAGAACGCTGCCGATGCGGTCGCCGTCGTGCACCGCGCTCCACGCCAGCAGCGCCGCCAGTTGCGCCGCGGCCACCGACTTGAAGCGCCCGCGCGTCGCAAAGAACATCGGCGCGCGGCAATCCACCCACAAAAACACCGGGCGCTCGCGCTCCTCGCGGAACAGTTTGGTGTGCGGCTTGCCGGTGCGCGCGGTAACGCGCCAGTCCAGATGGCGCACATCGTCGCCGGGCTGGTAGAGGCGCGATTCGTCGTATTCCATGCCGCGCCCCTTGAACAGCGAGCGCCGCACATCGCTGCGCCTTGCGCGCACATCGCCGCGGTGCAAAGACAGGCCCCGCGCCGCGTGCGCCAGCCCTATCAGCGACGCCACCGAGACCCGCACCGCCTCCGCGCCCATCGTTTCAGGGCACCGCGATGCGCGCCAGAAGTTCGGCCACGACCTTGTCCGGCGTAACGCCCTCGGCCTCGGCTTCGTAGTTCAGTATCAGGCGGTGGCGCAGCACATCGGCGGCCACGCCCTGCACATCGTCGGGCGTTACATAATCGCGCCCGTCCAGCCAGGCGTGGGCGCGCGCGCAGCGGTCGGTGGCGATGGTCGCGCGCGGGCTGCCGCCGTATTGCAGCCAGTTGGCGAGGTCGTCGCCGTAGGCGCCGGGATTGCGCGTCGCCAGCACCAGTTGCAGCAGGTATTCCTCCAGTTCCGGCGACATGTAGAGGCCCAGTATCTCGTCGCGCGCGTCAAAGATGGCGCGCTGCGCGACCGCTTCGGCGCCGGCGCCGGGCGCCGCGGCGCCGCTGAACTGCTCGCCGCGCACCAGTTGCAGGATGGCCTGCTCGTGTTCGGCGTCCGGGTAGTCAATCCGCACATGCATCAGAAAGCGGTCGAGTTGCGCCTCGGGCAGGCCGTAGGTGCCTTCCTGCTCAATCGGGTTTTGCGTCGCCATCACCAGAAACAGCCGCGGCAGCGGGTAGGTGCGGTCGCCCACCGTGACCTGGCGCTCGGCCATCGCCTCAAGCAGCGCCGACTGCACCTTGGCCGGCGCGCGGTTGATTTCGTCGGCGAGTATCAGGTTGTGGAACAGCGGGCCGTGGCGAAACTTGAAGACGCCCTCCTGCGGGCGGTAAATCTCGGTGCCGGTGAGGTCGGCGGGCAGCAGGTCGGGGGTGAACTGAATGCGCTGAAAGTCGCCCTCAACGGCGTCGCCCAGCACCTTGACGGCGCGCGTCTTGGCAAGGCCCGGCGCGCCCTCCACCAGCAGGTGGCCGTCGGCCAGCAGCGCAATCAGCAGGCGTTTGACGAGCGCGGCCTGGCCGATAATCTGGCGTTCAAGGCGGGCCTGAAGGCCGCCGATTTCAGAGCGGGCGGACACGGTGTGCGGGGGGCAAGGCGGGCAATTTTAGCACGCCGGCGGCGTGTGCACCGGGGAATGCGCCGGGAATGCGCGGCGGCTGGATGGCGGGCGTGCGTGTGGGTGCGGCGGGTGCGCGGGGCGCGCACGGAGTCTGTCAGGCGGGCGGCGGGGCGCGGCGCGGCGCGGGCGCGGCGGCGGCGGTTTCATACATCGCGCTTCGGCTCTCTTTTCATCATCTGCTCAGGCGGGGTTTGGGAAAGAAGTTCAAACGCCCGGCACAGGTTCGGCACCTCAATCCGCGCCACCAGATTCTTGAACAGTTCAAGGCGCTCGGCCAGCAGCGATTCGAGGTCGTCCGACAACTTGCCGTCCCTGGCCTGCGCCGCGTCCATGCCGCCGATGCGCTCGGCCAGCACCTGGAATTCGGGCGCCGGCAGGCTGTGCTGCACAACGGCCAGCAGCATGTCAAACGCGCTGATTTGCGCCGACGCCAGCGTCAGCCCCAATGAATAGTCCTCGGCGCGCGCCTGGTGCCAGGTGGCGGCGGGCATGTAGATGACATCGCCCGGCTCCAGCATCACCGACCAGAACTCGTCCGGGTTTTCCACATCGGGCTTTTGCAGCGTAATCCACGGCAGTTCCAGCACCTCGCGGTCGGGCGGAAAGACGATGTTGAACTGCGGGTTTTTCAGCGCCGGCTTGCGGCTGATGTACCAGTGCTTGCTGCCTTCCACCTGCATCAGCCACGCCGGGTAGGTGTCGAAGTGCAGGCAATAGCCCTTGGTGTGCGGCGAGTAATACGAACTGAAATGCACCGGCGCCATCGGAAACACCTCGGCGCGAAACGCCTCAAGGAATTCCTTGCGCGGCCCGGTCTCGCGCAAATCAAGCGCGGCAATGGTCATGCCGGCCTCGTAAAACCTGGCGGCCTGGTCGGGGAGAATGTCCACTTCCGACGCCCAGCCGTCGGGGTCGTCGTAATTGGCGCGGATGCGGTCGCAGTGCTGCACCTCTTCCTTGATGAATTGCTCGCGGTTCAGCAGGTGCGAGAAACGTTCGGGGTCGTTGTGCTTTATCACCAGGCTGCCCTTTTCCCAGTGTTCGCTGAAGAACCGGTCGCGGTCGAAATCGCCGAGCAACAGGTCGAGCGCCGATATGGCCGGCGCCTTGTGTATTTGAACTCCGAATACAGACATGGTTTATCTCCTCCCGGCAGCGCGCGCTGCGGGGATTGCATTATAGTAAAAATGGCGGGCGCCGGACAAGTTCAGACACCTGCGGCACTGCGGGCGGCGCTGCGCCGTGCATTGGCGGCGCGGTGCGGCGCGGCGCGCATTGGCGGCGCGGTGCGGCGTTCGTGCCGGTTGCGTGGCGGGTGGGCGCCGCGCCCGTGCATTGGCGGCGTGTCGGGCGGGCGGCGCCGGGCGGCGTTCAGGCCGGTTGTGTGGGCGCCGCGCGGTGGCGCCATCCATGCGCGGCGGCGCGGCGGGCGGTCAGCCCAGTTGCTTGACGCCCTGCACCAGATTGGCGCAAACCTGCTGGCCGTCGCCGTAGAGCATCTTGGTGTTGTCGGCGAAAAACAGTTTGTTCTGAATGCCGGAAAACCCCTTGCCCTGGCCGCGCTTGATGACAATGCAGTTGGCGGCGCGGTCGGCGTCGAGAATCGGCATGCCGTAAATCGGGCTGGCCTTGTTGGTGCGGGCGTCCGGATTGACGACATCGTTGGCGCCGATGACCAGCGCGACATCGCTTTGCGGAAAGTCGGAATTGACTTCATCCAGGTCAAAGATCTTGTCGTACGGCACGCCGGCCTCGGCCAGCAGCACATTCATGTGTCCCGGCATGCGCCCGGCCACCGGGTGAATGGCGAAGCGCACTTCAACGCCGCGTTCCTCCAGCAACTGCACAAACTCCCATATCTTGTGCTGCGCCTGCGCCACCGCCATGCCGTAGCCCGGCACGATGACGACCTTTTGCGAATACGCCATCATCACCGCCGCGTCGTTGGCCTCAATCGGCTTCATCTGGCCCTCGACATCGTCGCCCGCCTCTTGCTGCGCGCCGAAGCCGGAGAACAGCACATTGGCGAGCGAGCGGTTCATCGCCTTCGCCATCAACTGCGTCAGCATCGTGCCCGCCGCGCCGACCACGGTGCCGGCGATAATCATCGCCGCGTTGTTCAGCACAAACCCCTCAAAGCCGACGGCGAGGCCGGTCAGCGCGTTGTACAGGGAAATCACGACCGGCATGTCGGCGCCGCCGATGGGCAGCGTCATCAGCACGCCGAGCAGCAGCACGATGACAAAAAACGCAATCAGCAGGTGGCCCGGCACATCGCCCCATGCGAACCACACGCCGAGAAACACCGCCGCCGCCATCAGCGCGGCGTTCATGTAGTGCTGGCCGGCATAAATGAACGACTTGTTAATCAGCCCCTGCAACTTGGCGAACGCAATCAGCGAGCCGGAGAATGACACCGAGCCTATCAGCCCGCCGGCGGCGGCCAGCGCCAGCACGACATGGCCGTGCTGTTCGGCGTGCAGCAGTTCCAGCGCGCCGATGCAGGCCGCGGCGCCGCCGCCCATGCCGTTGTACAGCGCGATCATCTGCGGCATTCCGGTCATCTGCACGCGCTTGCCGGTAATCCACGCGAGGATGCCGCCGATGAAGATGGCCGCCGTCATAAGCGTGTAGTTGCCGAGGTCGGGCCAGCCGAAGGTGACCAGCGTCGCCACCAGCATGCCGATGCCGGCCCAGACGATGCCGCGCCCGGCGGACACCGGCGAACTCATCTGGCGCAGGCCGATGATGAACAAAAACGCCGCCACGAAATAGGCGGCCTGTATCGCGGTCTGGAGGAGGTTTTCCGGAATCATTTGGCGTCTTTGCTCTGCTTGAACATGCCGAGCATGCGCTCGGTTACGACATAGCCGCCGACGGCGTTGCCGGCGGCCAGCACGACGCCGATGAAACCGACGACGAGGCTGGTCAGGTCGTCCGGGTCGGCGCGCCCGAGCACGACCATCGCGCCGACCAGCACGATGCCGTGGACGAAGTTGGAGCCGGACATCAGCGGCGTGTGCAGGATGGAGGGCACACGGCTGATGACCTCGTAGCCGGTGAAGGCCGACAGCATGAAGATATACAGTGCGATGATTCCGACAATTTCCGCTTCCGCGCTCATTTGGTTACTCCGTAGTGTGGTTGGTGTTGGGTTGGCGTTCGGTTGATGTTCGTTGGGTTGGCGTTCGTGTATCTGCGATAACTTGCCGGCGCGGGCCGCCGCGCGTCAGGCGCCCCGCCGGTTGGCGCCTTCGCCGGTCAGGCAGGCGCCGCGCAGGATGTCGTCTTCCCAGTCAAACGACAGGTTGCCGTCGTCGTCAAGCATCAGTTTCAGCAGGTTGTGCAGGTTGCGCGAATACATCACGCTGGAATGCGTCGGCAGGTGGCTGGGCACATTCAGCGGCGCGTGCACCGTGACGCCGTGGTGGGTTTCGGTGGCGCCGGGCGTGCCGAGTTCGCAGTTGCCGCCGCCGTCCGCCGCCGCATCGACGATGACCGAACCGGGCTTCATCGAGCGCACCATGTCGGCGCTGATAATCTTCGGCGCCGGGCGCCCCGGAATCAGCGCCGTGGTGACGACGATGTCGGCGCCGGCGACGCTTTTGGCCAGCAACTCGCGCTGCTTTTGCTTTTCGTCGTCGGTCAGTTCGCGCGCGTAGCCGCCTTCGTCGTCGGCCTGGATGTCGGGAAACACAAAGCGCGCGCCGAGCGACTCCACCTGCTCCTTCGCCACCGCGCGCACATCCGTGGCCGTCACAATCGCGCCGAGCCGCTTGGCCGTGGCAATCGCCTGCAAACCGGCGACGCCGGTGCCGATGACAAACACGCTGGCCGGGCGGATGGTGCCGGCGGGCGTCGTCAGCATCGGGATAAAGCGCGGCAGGCGTCCGGCGCCCATCAGCACCGACACATAGCCGATGACCGAGCGCTGCGACGACAGCGCGTCCATCGCCTGCGCCCGCGTCGTGCGCGGCAGCAATTCCAGCGCGAAACTGGTGATGCCCTTGCGCTTGAAAACCTCCGCCGTTTGCGGCTGGCCGTGCGGGTCGAGAAAACCGGCGACAACGCAGTTGTCGGTCAGGCGTTCGGCGGCGTCGGGCGGGAACGGCGCGACGCACAGCACAATGTCGGCCTGTTGCAGCACCGCGTCGTTGTCCGACAGCGACGCGCCGGCTTCCGCATAGAGTTCGTCGGCAAAGCCCGCCGCGGCGCCGGCGCCGCGCGCCACCGCCACCGCGAGGCCGGCGTCGGCCAGCGCGCGCGCCGTTTCCGGCGCCAGCGCGACGCGCTTTTCAAGTTCGGTCGTCTCCGACAAGACGCCAACGCACGGCTGGCTGGATTGGCTCACTTGTGTTCTCCCGGATGAAGGTGGTTCATGAAGGTCTGTGCAGCGGGTTGCGGGCGGTTTGCGCCCGGCAAGGCGGCAAAGTATAGACTATCCGACGGACAGGTTCAATGGGGCGCATGGTATAGGGAAATTTGATACTTGATGCAACCGCCGGCGCAAGCGCGGGCGGCGCGGCGCCGGGCGCTACTTCCGTCCGCGCCGCTCCAGTTTTCTGATGAGATGCCCCTTGACCGTCCGCATCACCAGCCACACCATCAGCGCGACCGGCACGATGGACAGCATCACAAAAAATTGCGGCTGAATGCCCGGAAAATAAATGACGCCGCCTTCCAGCGCTTTCTGTATCAGTTCCACAAGATAGTAAGTGACGGCGAACACCGCAAAACTTTCCACAACATGCTGAAGTTGCGCCTGCCGGTGCGCCCTGCGGTCCATGGACTCCAGCAGCGCCCGCTGCTGGCGGCGCACCGACACGCCGACGCGGGTGTGCAGCAGCGCCACCACCTGCGCGACCCGCTGCGCGAGGCTTTCCAGTTCGCCGCCGGCGTAATGACATGTTCTCATCGCCGGCTCAAAGCGCCTCTTGATGAATTGCGACAGCGTCGCGGTGTTGGCGGCGCCGGCCGGCGCCTCGTCGAGGTCCGCCAGCCGCTCCATAATCAGGCGGCGGTAGGCGGCGCTGGCGGAAAAACGAAAACTGGTGCGCGCGCGTATCTCCTCGATTTGCGCCGACACGCGCGTCGCCTGCGCCAGCGCCGCCTGTTCGTCTTCGTCCACATCCGAGGCGTCTATCTGTTTCAGTATCCGCCCGAGTTCGCGGTTGATGCCGTCCATCGTCGCAATCAGATCCACGGCGACCGGGAAAGTCAGCATCGCCAGCGCGCGGTAGGTCTCTATTTCCAGCACCGCCTGCAGCACCCGGCCCGCCTGGGTGCCGGTGAGTTTGTCGATGAACAGGATGTAGTCGGAAAAGCCGTTGCGCCGCAGCCGGAAAGTCGTCCACACCGACGCGGCGCGCCCCAGGATGTGGCCGCCGAAGATGGTCTTGTTGTCAAAGTGTTCTCTCATATGTGCCGGGTCCATGCCGTCGTAACTCTCCGGCGCCACCCGCACCATGCAGGCGACCAGCGCCGGCTTGTTGATGATGCCGCGGTAATACGCCTGCGGAAAAGCAGCCCCGGCGCCGGACAGCACCCGGTCTTCCGGCACCGGGCGAATGAAGGTGTAGGAACAAAACTCGCGGTGCCTTTCCCAGCGGAAGTCCATGTCCGGCAGTTTGCAATACAGCGTCTTGCTGCCGGGCGACACCTCAACGGTCGCCTCGCCGGGCGCGATGCCGAAAGGCGCCAGCGACGCGATGATGTCGTCGGCCCCGGTGCCGTCATCGCGCACCGCAAAATGAAACACCAGCGCGGGCGGCGCAACCGACGGCGGAATGCGGGCGTGAATCTCGCCAAACAGCAGTTTTGTCTCTTCGCTCAGGTAGTCGTCCATCGCATCCTCCGCACACACAAGGCGCCGCCGAACCCGGCGCCGGACGCCGGCTGCTTGCCGGAATTATAATACCCGGCGCGGGCGGGCCGGGAGGCGGCGGGAGCGCATCTGCCATTGTGCATAGAAAACGCGCGCTGAAAATGATGAACGGCGTTTGGTGGTATCAAGTATAATTTCCGCTGTTCGCCGGGCGCCGCAGCGCGCGTCCGGCCACCTTTGCGAGAACTTCCCTTGAAAACCATGACATTGATTCCCGGCAGAACCAGCAAGCAGGGCACTTCGCTGAACGCCGGCAAACTGAAGGCCGAGTACCTTGAAGTCACCTCTACGGTGGAAATGAACGAGGACGACATGAAGAAAATGAAACTGAAAGACGGCGACCGCGTGCGCCTGCGTTCGCCGGAGGGCGAGGTGGTGGTAACCTGCCGGCCAAAGAAGGCGTCGGACTTGCCGTCTGGTATAATTTTCATGGCCTACGGCCCGTCGTCAAGCGAGTTGATGGGCAGCGACACGGCGGGCAGCGGCATGCCGCTGTCAAAACAAATTGAAGTTCGCGTCGAGGCCGTCGGCGCGGGCGAAGAAGGCTGATTGCGATGAGCGACAAAGACAACATGACAGACAACGGGACGAACACAGAGACGAGCGCCGCGGCGAAGGCCGATGCAAAGGCCGCGCCGGGCGCTGCATCGGGCGCCGCGCCGGGCGCCGCGCCAAAAAACGGCGGCGACCACATCAAGATTGTCAAAAACGCGACCTGCACCTTTTGCGGTTGCGTGTGCGACGACATGGACCTGACCGTTGACCTGAAGGAAAAGCGCATCACCAAGGCGAAAAACGCCTGCGTGCTGGGGCGCGCGTGGTTCGCCGAGCACACCATTGAAGACCGCCCGGCGGCGCTGATAGACGGGCGCGAGGCGAGCGTTGAAGAAGCCGTTGAAGAGGCGGCGCGCATCCTGCTTGAGGCGCGCTATCCGATTACCTACGGGCTCAGCGACTCCACCTGCGAGGCGCAGCGCGTTGCCGTCGCCATCAGCGACATTGTGAAAGGCAGCGTCGATACCACCACTTCGGTGTGCCACGGGCCTTCGGGCATCGCGTTTCAGGGCGTCGGCGAGACCACCTCGACGCTCGGCGAGGTGAAAAACCGCGCCGACCTCGTCATCTACTGGGGCGGCAACCCCGCCGAATCGCACCCGCGCCACTTCACGCGCTATGCGGTGACGCCGAAGGGCATGCACATTCCGAACGGCAAGAAAGACCGCACTGTGGTGCTGGTGGATGTTCGCAAGACGCCGAGCGCGCCGGTGTCGGACATTTTCATCCAGGTCAAGCCCGGCAGGGACTTTGAACTGCTGTGGACGCTGCGCGCGCTGGTGAACGGCAAGAAAATCACCGCCGATGTCGAGGAACTCACCGGGGTTGCGCGCGAGACGCTGGACGACCTCGTCGCGCGCATGAAGAGTTGCAGTTACGGCGTGCTGTTCTTCGGCATGGGGCTGACGATGACGCGCGGGCGGCATTTCAATTCGGGCGCGGTGCTGGCGCTGGCCGCCGACCTCAACCAGTACGCGCCCTTCGTCGCCAAGCCGGTGCGCGGCCACGGCAATGTCACCGGCGCCGACAATGTGGTGTCGTGGCAGACGGGCTACCCGTTCGGCGTTAATTTCAACCGCGGCTTTCCGCGCTTCAACCCCGGCGAGTTCACGACGGTGGATGTGCTGGCGCGCGGCGAGGCCGACGCGGCGCTGGTCATCGCCACCGACCCCGCCTCCAACTTCCCGAAAAAAGCCATTGAGACGCTGCGCCGCATCCCGGTCATCTCGCTCGACACCAAGCCGACCGAGACCAGCCGCCTTGCGCGCGTCGCCTTCAGCGTCGCCACCTACGGCATCAACACCGGCGGCACCGTGTACCGCATGGACGATGTGCCCATCACGCTGCGCCCGGCGTTTGAGTCGCCTTATCCCGGCGACGAGGAAATCCTGACCGCCATCCGCGACAAAATCCTCGCCCTGCGCCCGCCCCGCCAGGACGCCGCCGCCGACCGCGCGGCGCCGTAACCGCGCCCGCAACACGACACCGCGACGCCACAAGGCCAAAACGCCGCAAGGCAACACAACACAAACCACCCGAACGCCGCAGGCGCCCGCAGCCAAGCCCGGATGATTCCAAGCCGTGTCTGAATTACGCATTGTCAACGGTCGTGTTTATGACCCGGCCAACGGCGTGGACGGGGAGGTTGCGGCGATTTGCATTCGCGGCGGCAAGATTGTGGAGTCGGTTTCGGATTCGGCGCGCACGATAGACGCGCACGGCATGGTGGTGATGCCGGGCGGCGTGGACATTCACTGCCACATCGCCGGGCCGAAGGTGAATCTGGCGCGCAAGTTGCAGCCCGAAGACCACCGCCTCGATGTGCAGCCCGGCAGCGATGTGATGCGCTCGGGCACCGGCGGCGTCGTGCCTTCCACCTTCACCACCGGCTACCGCTACGCGACGATGGGCTACACCACGGCGATGGAGGCCGCGGTGCCGCCGATTTTCGCGCGCCATGTCATTGAGGAACTGGCCGACACGCCGGTCATAGACAAGGGCTTTTATGTGCTGCTCGGCAACAATGTCCTGCTTTATCAACTGCTGAAAGAGGGCAGAAAGCGCGACTTCCGCGAGGCCATCGCGTGGTGGATGAACGCGGCCAAGGGCTACACCGTGAAACTGGTGAACCCGGGCAGCGACGAACTGTGGAAGAAGCGGCGCGAGAATATCAGCGACCTGGAGCAGAAGGTGGACCACTTCGACCTGACGCCGCTGCAGGTCATCCACTCGTTCATCGAGGCGGTCAACGACCTCGGCTTTCCGCACCCGCCGCACATACACTGCAACAACCTCGGCCACAGCGGAAACTTCAACACCACGCTGCAAACGATGAGGGCGGCGGAGGGGCGGCGCGTGCACATCGCGCACATCCAGTTTCACAGTTACGGCGGCGAGCCGGGCGCCAACCCGCGCTCGGCGGCGCAGCAGATTATTGATTACATCAACGCCAACCCGAATGTCACCGCCGATGTCGGCCAGGTCATGTTCGGCAACGCCATCACGATGACCGCCGACGCGCCGCTGGCGTGGATGCTGCGCGGCTTCAAGAAAGGCAAGTGGGTGAACGCCGACACCGAATGTGAAAGCGGCTGCGGCATCATGCCGTTCTCCTACCAGGAGCATGTCTTCACGCACGCGCTGCAATGGGCCATCGGCCTGGAGTTGTTTCTGCTGTCTGAGGATCCGTGGCGCCTGGTGCTGTCCACCGACCACCCCAACGGCGGCTCTTTCATGCAGTATCCGCGCCTGATTAAACTGCTGATGGACAGCGGCTTCCGGCGCGAGGAAATCAAGCGCCTGAACCAGAAGGCGATTGCGACGACCGGCCTGGCAAGCATTGAAAGGGAATACACGATGCGCGAGATTGCCATCATCACCCGCGCCGGGCCTGCGCGCGCGCTGGGGCTGGCCAACAAGGGGCAGTTGGGCGTCGGCGCCGACGCCGATGTGACGATTTACACCGAGGACGCCGACCGCGAGAAAATGTTCAACTCGCCGCGCTATGTCATCAAGGACGGCGTCGCCGTGGTGGACAACCACGAGTTCAAGACGCCGCACGACGGGCGCCTGCTGCACATCGCGCCCGGCCACGACAACGCGATTGAAGACGCCATCCGCCCGTTCTTCGACGACTACTACACCGTCCGCTTCGACAACTACGCCATCAACGACGACTTCCTGCACGCGCACGAGGTCATCCCGACCCGCCCCGCCGGTGAAGATAAAAAAGACTGAAATCGTCCCCACCTACGCCGAGGCGTTTGCCATGTGGGGGGCGCGCGCCATCGTCACCGCCGACAGCGGCAGATGGGCGCTGACCGCGGCGCGCTCGATGACCGGCTTTGCGACCTCGGTCATCGGCTGCCCGTGCGAGGCCGCCATTGAGCGCGAAGTGCCCGCCGCGCAAACCCCCGACGGCAGGCCCGGCGTCAGCGTGCTGCTGTTCACGGTGCGCGAGAAAGACATCAAAAAGCGCCTGATGGAGCGCATCGGCCAGTGCGTGATGACCTGCCCGACCACCGCCTGCTTCAACGGCCTTGAATCGGAGCACAGCGTCTCCGTCGGCGGCGCGCTGCGCTACTTCGGCGACGGCCACCAGTCTTCAAAGGTGCTGAACGGGCGGCGTCTGTGGCGCATTCCGGTGCTTGACGGCGAATTCCTGGTGGACGATTTGTTCGGCATCCGGGAAAGCGTCGGCGGCGGCAACCTCTTCATCATGGGCGCGTCGGCAAGCGCGACGCTGCGCGCGGCAGTGGCGGCGTGCGACGCGATGGCCGCGGTCGGCGATGTGTTCCTGCCGTTTCCCGGCGGCACGCGCTCGGGCAGCAAGGTCGGCTCAAAATACAAGGGGCTGGTGGCCTCCACCAACGACGCCTATTGCCCGAGTCTGCGCGGCGCCGGCGTCGAGACGCAACTGCCGGACACCATCAACGCCGTCTATGAAATCGTCATCAACGGCCTGACCGAGGCGGCGGTGCGCGAGGCGATGCGCGCCGGCATGACGGCGGCGGCGGAGAAAGGCGCGTTGATTATCTCGGCGGGCAACTACGGCGGCAGTCTGGGCCGCTACAAACTGGACCTCGAGGACATCCTCGGCGGCGCGGGCCAACATGGCGCTTGAACTGACGCTGCACACGCAGCCCGAAGTGCCGCTGGAGGCCGAATGCATCACGCCGCAGCGCGTCGCCGGGCTGGCGGCGCCCGAAGTCGAGCGCCTCGATGCGATGCACGGAAACCGCCGCGTCAAGCTGGGCGACTTTTTCAGCGCCGCGGGCAAGGGCGCGAATGACATCGTGCTGAACGGCGACTTGTCGCTGGTAAAACTCATCGGCGCGCAGATGGCGCAGGGCAGCATCGTCATTGAGGGCGCCGTCGGCATGCATGTCGGCTGGGGCATGAGCGGCGGCCAGATCACCGTGCGCGGCGACGCCCACGACTGGGTCGGACCGGAAATGAGCGGCGGGCGGATTGTGGTGCACGGCGACGCCGGGCATCTGGTCGGCAGCGCCTATCGCGGCCAGGCGTCGGGCATCTGCGGCGGCGAGATTCTCGTGCACGGCAGCGTCCGCAACGAGACCGGCGGCGCGATGCGGCGCGGCCTGATTGCGGTCGGCGGCGACGCCGGCGACTTCACCGGCGTCAACATGATAGCCGGCACCATCGTCGTGCTCGGCAACCTCGGCATCCGTTCCGGCGCCGGCATGAAGCGCGGCAGCATCGTCTCTATGAACCCGGCGCCGCTGCTGCCGACATATCAATACGCATGCAGTTACCGCCCGCTGTTCCTGAAACTGTGCCTGCAACACCTGCGCGGCCTCGGCTTTGCCGTTGAGGAGCGCCACATCAACGGGCGCTGGCGGCGCTGGAGCGGCGACAGCCTGGAACTGAACAAGGGCGAAATTTTGTTGTTCCAGCGTTAGACTGCTACAATTCACCGCTTACTTTATTCAAGGAGGACAAACGCCATGACCACCATTGTTACCGACAACTGCAAGGGCTGCCGCTTCACCGACTGCGTGGCGGTGTGCCCCGTCGCGTGCTTTCACTACGACGACGACATGCTCTATATCGACCCGGATGTCTGCATTGATTGCAGCGCATGCATACCGGAATGCCCCGTCGAGGCGATTTACGAGGAAGACGACCTGCCCGACGACAAGCAGGAGTGGATCGCCATCAACGCCGAGCGCGCGCCGGGCCTGCCGGTGATTGAGGAGAAGATGGATCCGCTGCCGGGCGCGGAGGAGCGCAAGCAGGGCCTCGGCTTCTGACGCGCGCCGTGGCCGACACCGCAAACAACCCGCTGCAGGTGGCGGTCGTCGGCGCCGGGCCGAGCGGTTTCTATGCGACCGAGGCGCTGGTCAAGTCGGGCCGCGCCGTGCGCATCGACATGATTGAGCGCCTGCCGGCGCCGTTCGGCCTGGTGCGAAGCGGCGTCGCCCCCGACCACCCGAAGTTGAAACAGGCCATCGGCGTCTATCAGAAGATCGCGCAAAACCCGCAATTCAACTTCATCGGCAATGTCACCGTCGGGCGCGATGTGACGGCGGAAGAACTGCGCGCCACGCACGACGCGGTGATTTACACCTGCGGCTCGGAAACCGACAGAAAACTCGGCATTCCCGGCGAAGACCTGCCGGGCAGCCACACCGCCACCGAACTGGTCGGCTGGTACAACGGCCACCCCGACTACCGCGACCGCTCGTTTGATTTCTCGCACGACACCGCCGTCATCATCGGCCAGGGCAATGTCGCCGCCGACGCCGCGCGCATCCTCGCCAAATCGCCGGACGAGTTGAAAAACACCGACATCGCCGCGCACGCGCTGGAGGCGCTGGCCGAAAGTCGCATCCGCGAGATACATGTCGTCGGGCGGCGCGGGCCGGCGCAGGCCAAATTCACATCCAAGGAACTGCGCGAATTCCTGTCCATTGAGAACTGCGGCGCCGTCGTCGATGCCGCAGAACTGGAACTCAACCCGCAAAGCCGGAGCGAGATTGCCGACAAGGCCGGCGCCGTCGGCAAAAAGAACATGGAACTGTTCCGGCAGATGACCGGCGCCGCCGCCGGCAAGCCGCGCGTGTGCCGCTTTGCCTTCCTGAAAAGCCCGGTGCGGCTGGAGGGCGCGGCGCGGCTTGAGCGCGTGGTGTTCGCCGAAAACAGCCTGTCAGGCGAGGCGTTTGCACAGGCCGCGCGCCCGACCGGCGAGACCTTTGCGCTGGAATGCGGCCTGCTGTTTCGCAGCATCGGCTACCGCGGCGTCGCCATTGACGGCGTGCCGTTTGACGACAAGCGCGGCGTGTTTCCGAACGCCGCCGGCAGAATGAC
>RKSI01000200.1 GCA_007570905.1 Gammaproteobacteria bacterium | reverse complement strand
CCGGCTGTAAAAGATGTCCACGCGCACATGATCGTCGCGCGCCAGCGTGTAGCCCATGCAAAGCGCGACGATGACGGCGTGCAGGTAGAGGATGCTTTCCTGCAAGTCCACGCGCCCGTACTGAAAGCCGTAGCGCAGCACCACGACCGCGAACGCCGCCGCCACCATCACCGGCGCCAGCCACGCCACGGCGCGCCCGATGCATTCGTTGATTTTTGCAAGCACGGCGCTGTCTTCAGGCGAGCGGCGCGGCGCCGGCGCGGCAGTCGAGCAGGATGTCGCGGAACACGCCGGGGTCTTTTATGTGCGTAATCTCGCCGCGGCGCGGAAAGCAGCGGTCGCGCAGCCGCGACAACCAGAAGCGCAGCGCGGCGCGGCGCAGCGCGTCCTGCCACGCGCTCGTCTCCGCCGGTTGCAGCGCGCGCCGTTCGCGGTAACCGGCCAGCAGCGCCTCGCAGCGGTCGCCGGCGACGCCGCCGCCGTCGCGCCGGCACCAGTCGTTGACGGTCACCGCGAGGTCGTACAGCAAACTGCCCTCGCAGGCGTCGTAGAAGTCGATCAGGCCGCTGAGGCGCGGGCCGTCAAACAAGACATTGTCGCGGAACAGGTCGGTGTGGATGATGCCGCGCGGCAGCGCCGAGAAATCGCGCGCGCCCTGGTGTTCAATCTCCGAGCGCAGCAGTTCGCGGTCGCTTGCGCCGAGGTGCGCGTCAAGGCGCCGGCCCTGTTCGCGGAACCAGGCGATGTCCTTGCCGTTGTCGCGCCTGCGCCCGAAGTTTTGCGCCGCGCCGTGCAGTTGCGCCAGCGCCGCGCCGACCAGGGCGCAATGGCGCGCGTCGGGGTCGCGCACGCTGCGCCCGCGCAGCCGCGTAATCAGCACCGCGGGCTTGCCCTTGAGTTCCTGCAGGTAGCCGCCGTCGCGCGCGGCGACCGGGTGCGGGCACGGCAGCCCGGCGTCGGCGACATGCGCCATCAAATCCATGAACCACGGCAGTTCGTCGCGCCCCAGCCACTCAAACAGCGTCAGCACATAACCGCCCTGCGCGGTGTCCACGAAATAATTGGTGTTCTCTATGCCCTCACTGATGCCCTTGTGCGAGAGCGGCGCGCCGCACGGGTAGCGCTTCATGAATTGCGCCAGTTCGCGGGAGGTGATTTGGGTATAGACCGACATTGTCCTTTCAGGCGCCGCGCGCGCGGGCGCCGCGATGGGCGCATTATAGCGGCACTTCGGCGCGGATTTGGCGGATGCTGTATCCTGTCGCCATGCCCGCGAAACTTGTTCTGGTGGACGGCTCGTCCTATCTGCACCGCGCCTACAACGCGCTGCCGGAACTGACCGGCCCCGCCGGCCAGCCGACCGGCGCGGTGTACGGAGTCATCAACATGCTGCGCTCGCTGCTGCGGCAGGAAAAGCCCGACCGCTTCGCGGTGATATTTGATGCGCGCGGCAAGACCTTCCGCCACGAGATGTTTCCCGATTACAAGGCGCACCGCCCGCCGACGCCGCCGGACATGCGGGCGCAGGTGGAGGCGTTGTTTCGCGTCATCAGGGCGTCGGGCTATCCGCTGCTGCAAGTCGGCGGCGTCGAGGCCGACGATGTCATCGGCACGCTCGCGCACAGGGGCGCGCAGCACGGCTTCGCGGTTGTCATCTCCACCTGCGACAAGGACATGACGCAACTGCTCGCCGAGCGCATCACGATGACCGACACGATGAAGGGCGAGAAAGTGGACGCCGCCGCGGTGATGAAAAAATTCGGCGTCGCCCCCGGCCAGGTCGCCGACTTTCTCGCGCTGACCGGCGACACATCCGACAACATTCCGGGCGTGCGCGGCGTCGGCCCGAAAACCGCGGCGAAGTGGCTTGCCGAATACGGCACGCTCGGCGGCGTGATGGAAAACGCCGGCAAGGTCAAGGGCAAGGCCGGAGAAACGCTGCGCGCGACGGCGCCGGTGCTGCCGCTTTACCTGGAACTGACAACCATCCGCCGCGATGTGGAACTTGACATTGAACCGGACGCGCTGATGATGGGCGACCCCGACACCGGCGCGTTGCGCGAGTTGTATCAGGAATATGGATTCACTTCGTGGCTCAGGGGTTTGGGGCGTCCGGCGGCTGCGGGCGGCGATGGCGATAGTGCCGACGCCGGCGCCCGTGCCGACAGCGCCGACGCCGGCGCCGACAGTGCCGCCGAAACCGCCATCACCGAAACCATCGCCGCAAACCCCGGCTACCGGCTGATACTGACCCGCGAAACGCTGCAACAATGGCTGGACAAACTGCAAGATGCCGGCCACTTCGCCTTTGACGCCGAAACCACCGGCCCTGATTACATGCACGCCGAAATCGTCGGCCTGTCGTTCGCGGTTGAAGAGGGCGAGGCCGCCTACCTGCCGCTCGCGCACGACTACGAAGGCGCGCCCGCGCAACTGCCGCGCGACGAAACGCTGGAGCAACTGCGCCAGATACTGGAAAGCGCGAAGCACGGCAAAATCGGCCACAACCTGAAATACGACCGCGAGGTGCTGGTCAACCACGGCATCCGTCTGGACGGCATCCGCCACGACAGCATGCTGCAATCATATGTTTATAACTCGGTCGCGTCGCGCCACGACCTCGCCGGCCTTGCCGCGAAGTATCTCGGCGTGCGCGCCGCCCGCTACGAAGACATCGCCGGCAAGGGCGTGAAGCAAAAGCCGTTCAACCGCATCGCGCTCAGAACCGCCTGCGACTACGCCGCCGCCGCCGCCGACCTGAGCCTGCGCCTGCACCGCTTTCTGCACCCGCGCCTTGAACGCGAAAGCGGCCCGGCCCTGGTCTATCGTGACATTGAAATGCCGCTGCTGCCGGTGCTGGCCGACATTGAGCGCAAGGGCGTTTTAATCGCGCCAGAACCGCTGAAACGCCAGAGCAGGGAACTGAGCGAAGGCATGGAGGAAATCTCGCGCCAGGCGTTTCAACTCGCCGGGCGCGAATTCAACATGGATTCGCCGAAGCAGATACAGGAAATCCTGTTTGAAGAGGCCGGCCTGCCGGTGATACGCAAAACCCCGAAAGGCCAGCCGTCAACGGCGGAGGATGTGCTGCAGGAACTGGCCGTGGACTATGAACTGCCGCGCGCCATCCTGGAATTCCGCTCGCTCAGCAAACTGAAGTCCACCTACACCGACAAACTGCCGGCGATGATGGATGCCGCCAGCGGGCGCGTGCACACCTGCTATCACCAGGCGGTGACGGCGACCGGCAGGCTGTCATCATCCGACCCCAACCTGCAAAACATTCCGGTTCGCACCGCGCAGGGGCGGCGCATCCGCCGCGCTTTCATCGCGCCCGACGGCTGCCAACTGATTGCCGCCGACTACTCGCAGATTGAAATGCGAATCATGGCGCACCTGTCGCGCGACAAGAATCTGATGAAGGTGTTCGAGCGCGGCGGCGACATTCACGCCGCGACCGCCGCCGAGGTGTTCTCGGTCAAGCCGGACAAGGTCGCGCCCGACCAGCGGCGCATCGCCAAGGCCATCAACTTCGGCCTGATTTACGGCATGTCGGCCTTCGGCCTTGCAAAGCAACTGGGGCTTGCGCGCGGCGCCGCGCAGGAATATGTGAACGCCTATTTCGCGCGCTACCCGGGCGTGGAATCGTACATGGAGCGCACGCGCAAAGAGGCGCGCGAACGCGGTTATGTCGAGACCATCTTCGGGCGGCGCCTGTACCTGCCGGAAATCAACGCAAAGAATGTCCACCGCCGCCGCTACGCCGAACGCACCGCCATCAACGCGCCGATGCAGGGTTCCGCCGCCGACATCATCAAACGCGCCATGACCGACCTGCACGCCTGGCTGAAAAGCAAAGGCAAGGGCGCCGCCATCATCATGCAGGTCCACGATGAACTGGTGCTTGAAGCCGCGCAAGACCGCGCGGAAGAAGTCATCACCCAGTGCCGCAAAAGAATGAGCGCCGC
>RKSI01000072.1 GCA_007570905.1 Gammaproteobacteria bacterium | reverse complement strand
CAGGCGCTGCAATTCCGGGTATCCCGCCGTCCCGGAGCGCCCGGCTTCAATCAATTCCACCACGACGCCTTCCGGCACCACAATCGCGTCCGACTTGTGCACAGATTGCAACGCTGTCATCAGCGCCTGCTTGTCCTGCTCGGTGCCGCCCGCCGGCAATGTGCCCTTCGGCGTCGGCGACGCGAACTTCTCAAGGAATTGCAGCCACACTGCCAGACCCTCGCGCTTGAAATACGCCGGCCAATAGCAATAGTGTCCGAGGCCCAGGCCGTAAGGCTCGTCGTCGTGGTCGGCGCCGGTGCTGCACCACCAGAACTTGTGCTCCGGCAACGCCTCGCCCATCGGCGCTTTCGTGGTCAACAGGCGTAGTTCAAAATCCGGCGAAAATCCGAAGCGGGAATGATTGCGGACACGCAGACGATCCAGCGTGATGTGGCGACCATCTCTCCCCCACATGCATTCCGCGACGGAGTAGCCGAAGAACCGGGCATAAAGCATCGCCTCTGTAACCGTGTCCCAGCGCACGCCCACGAGTTGCTCGTGCAGAAAGTCCGCGGCGGCCTTGTCCACCTGCCGCTTGCCGCCGGCCACGACATGAAACTCTTTCGCAACAACAGCCATCTGCCGCTGCTTGACGACGCTGATTACCTGGTCGTCGCGCAATACCTCCCGATATGCTTCGGCATTCCACAAACTGGAATACTTGCTCCGAAGGACCGGGTCGGTCGGTTGCAGCAGCGGCAGATTGTCAACATAGCCGCGGGTGATGTCGCGCCCGTGGCGAATGTCGGCGATGATGTTTATCTCTGGCTTCTTCATCTTGTCCTCACAGATAGCCGGCGAGGGCGGCGTTCACGCTCGGCCCGGCGAAACCGGCGAGGCCGGCGGCGCGCGTCGTGCCGATGGTCTGACAATCGGCCATGTTCGGCGCCGGCTGCGCCATCCCCGCCAGCGCGTAGAACAGTGCCCACGCCCGGTCGCTGTGGCCGTCCTCGCTGTACTCTGTCACCAGTCGCGGCTTCCCGGTCGGGCCGGTGGTTTTCTTGATGCCGCGAATCTCGGCGCGCAAAGACAGGTCGTCCGGCAGGCGAACGAGGTTCTCTTCAAACATCTCGCGCGCGGCGGTGGCGATGTCAAGTTGCAGGGCAGGCGTCATCAACAAGCCTTCAACCCGGCTTTTCCCGTATTTGCTCTGCATCATCTCAACGCTGCGCTCGCCGATGCCCGTCTGGTCCATGACCAGCCGCGAAACCTTGTAGTCGTCCATCAGTTCCGCGATTGCGGCGTCATGCTGCGCGAACGGCGCATCTTTCAGCACGCGCTCCTCGCGCACCCACGCGATGCGCCCGATTTTCTCGACGGCGAGCGCAACCCACTGGTCGCGGCGACGGGCAATGTCGTTGCCGATCCACACCGCGCCGCCGGCGTAGTTGCCGGGAATGCCGGCGGACTTGTCCGTCGCCTCAACCAGCAATTCACCGGCAATCCACGAGCCGGCGGACGCGGACGGGATGCAATTCAATTCCTCGTCTTCGTTGTCGCGGTAAATCTCGCGGATGCCGCCTGTCCAGGCGCGCCCGGCCTCCGGCGTGTAAGGCCGCCCGGCCACATCGCAAATCCGTTTCGGCAGGCCGTCGGCAATCGCGTCGTCAAAAGTGATGCGGTGCAGCGAGTAGGGCTTGCGCTGGTTGCGGGCGTCTTCGCACAGAATGTTGAAAGGATTGTCGGCCCCGTTGTGGGTTGAAATTATTCGCACAAACCCGCCCCACACGGTGAACGCCAGCGCCGCCTTCATCACCTCGCCGAGGTCGTCGCAGAATGCGGCCTCGTCCACGACGGCGACATCGCCGGGCCTGCCCTTGCTCCGAAATTGCCGCGGCGACGCGGTGATGGCCTCGATGCTTTTACCGCTGGCGAGGCGCAGGCTGTAAAGCGTTTTCTGCCGGTTGTCTTCCTCCACAATCTGCTCGTCAAAGCCGTCTATCACGGCTTGCAGGCTTTCAGCCCACTGCCGGCAGGTCTCGATGTACTCCTTCGTCATGTCCTTCGCATATGACTGATAGTACACATTGCCTTTGCCTTCCGCGGCGTGCATCACATCGTCGTAGGCTTCGGCGTAGGTCAGGCCGATGCGCCTGGACTTTTCGGCGATTTTCACCTGCGCCTGGTCTCGCACCCATCGGTCTTGATACCGCAGCAGCCGCCAGATTTTTTTCTCGCTCATCAATCGCCGCCCTGTACCGCGGCGCGGATGGCCGCCGCGACATCTTCCGACAGCCCCTGCCGCTTCACCGTCTCCTCGGCCCGCTCGCCGGCCTCGTCAAGCAACTCGCGCTCGCGCTTCGCGTTGAATGTTGCCGCTTGCTCCAGCCGCTGAACCGCCAGCGCCAGTTCCTTGATGACCTTCGGCGGCACCTTCTTCTCGCCTTCGGCGTAACTCATTGCCGTTTCCAGCGCCATCGTCCGCACCAACTCGTTGATGAGATTGCCGACCTCGCCGGCAGGCTGTCCGCCGAGATTGCCGATCCACACATCAGCTATCTCGCGCGCCTCGCGCAACTGCGCGCCGACGCGCTCCATGCGTTGCGCGTAACGATTCACGCTGGACTTTGAGAGCGGCGCGACCTCGCCGCCGCCGAATTCGGCGATGGCGTCGTTGATGAGCGCGACGGCTTCCTTCTGGGTAATCGCCGGGTCGCGCAGGAATGCGTTCAGCTGCTCGCGCAGCGGGGCGGGCAGGCGGTCAATGGATGATTGTTGCGCCACTCACAGAATCTCCGGGCGCTCCACGCCTGGAACGGTCGCCCGGCCCGACGCGACATCGGCGCCGCGGCGCTTGATTTTCACCAGCAGCAGACGCTGCACCGACGAGGTCTCAATCAGCGACTGCTCTTCCAGCCACGCGATTTCCGTCAAGAGGTGGTCGCGGCTGATGATGTGGCCGAGTGCTTCGACGCCGCGCAACAACACACACTCGTTAACGAACCCTTGCGGCACTTCGGCGGCTATTCGCAACATCGCAAGCCGCAGGTTCTCTCGCATCAGGTCCTGCAGTTTAGCCATCTTCCTTTGACAGCAGCGCGCGCTGCACCAGGCCGAGGCCGTTGTTGATGCCTTTCAGCGTTCCCTTGATTTCTGCGACATCGGCGTTGATGTGATCCAGCCGCGCGAACTGCCGCTCCATCGCGCGAGGCAAACCTTCAAGACCGGCCAGTTGCAGCGAGTGTTGATTCACCTGGTCGCCGAGGGCTGCGAGACGCTCCTTGTTTTCTTTGGATGTCTTGACCGACATCAGCAGCGCGATGCCGACCGCGCCGACGAAGCTGACGATTGCCCAGGCGATGGAAAACCAGTGCCACAGCGTCATGCCTTCGAGCGTCACTTCTTCTCGCCCTTCAAGGCCGCCGCGATGCCGCTCACCATGGCAGGCCCCGTGTCTTTCAATGTCGCCACGCCCCAGATGGAACCGGTCATTGAATAATACACAGTCATCCACCCGTCAGGCACCTGGTTGAAGTTCTGCCACATCTGCTCGACGCCGGCGCCGGCGCCGACGAACGGGCCGATGACGGTGACCAGTATCGGCAGCGTGAACAGCACGAACGACGCCCATTTAAGCGCCTTCCCGGACGATTTCAGCGAGGCCATTTCCCACGCATGGTTGTTGCTGTTCTTGTCTTCAAGCAGTCGCGCGCGATTGTTCAACTCAGCCAGTTTCACCTTGCCTTCGGCCTTGGTCTGCTCCACCTTGTTCGACAGCCAGGATTTCGCAATCCCGCCGACGGCTGATATTGCTGCGCCTAACATCACGCGCTCCTGATTAGCAGCGTGCACATTCCGGTCGGAAAGCGGCGGCGCATTTCATCAACCGCCGATGCCAGCGCAGCACGCGAACTCACGACCGCGTTCTCGCCTTCAATCACGCCGAACCCGGAGCCGGTCAGGATGCAGCCGAGCGTGTCGCGCGCGCGGTTGCCGGCATGAAAAAGAATGTGCGAGCGGTCCGGAACTTCCATCACCTTCGGCACGACGCCGTATTTCGGTGACTGGTGGGTCAGGTGCAGTTGGTATTCGCCTTCCGGGATGCACGACACCCGCGGCTCATTGTCAGCCCAGGTGTTTTCAAGCGTGACGCACAGCGGGCGCGGCGTCGCGGCCAGGTGCAGCGTGCCGAAGGTGGCGTTCCCGTCGTCCAGCACGCGGGTCAAGATTACATCTCCCATGCACGCGATTGTCCGCTGTCGCGGCGGGCCGCGATAGTGTGAAATATTTCACACGAAAAAAAGACGGAGCGTTGTAGCACCGCCCCGTCACTAACTCCCCGCTTCCGGCAACAACACTCCGAGGCGCGGGGTTGCCTGCGTCGCCGGCTATCTCGACATTGCCGGCGGCGTCTGTTCCGTTTCCAGCGCGGCCAGCCGCTCTTCCTCCGCCCGGATGACGCCATAGACCTGGCGCGATGTGATTCGATGTTGTTCCGCCAACACCGCGACCGACATTCCTTCGGCGTAGCCGCGCGCGATTTCCAGGCATTTCAGCCGGCGACCGGCGTATCCGGGCACGAACAGCGTGCCGCCGCCGAACTCGCTGTCTATCAGCGACAGCGTCGCCGTCCGGCCAATCGACCAGATGAGCGCGTGGCCGTCGCCGATGGATGTGAGGTCGCGGGGAACATACAACTGCTTCGCGCCCAGCGCGAGCGACAGTTTCATCGCCGCCGGCCATCCGACAATCTCGGCAATCCGCTTCAGCGTCGGCGGCGCGTCGCTGGTGTCCGCGAGCAGCGCCTGAATGTCGCGTTGTCGGCCAGACCGCGCCATCAGATATTTATCGCCAGCCCGCCACCAGCGCCGCGAGGCCGTCGGCTATCAGCAGCGCCATTGCCGCCAGCGCCAGCCACAGCACACAGCCGAACACCCGCAGCCACTTCTCGCGCCGCCGGCGACGCTCCTTCCGCACGCGCTCCCACATCAGCAGATCGCGCAGCGTGATGTCTTTCGCCGGCAGGCCGTGCTCCGGCCAGTCCCATCGCTGCGCCTGGTCGCAGGCGTCAGGCAATCTCTTTTTCATCCGACTCATGGCGCCTCCTGTATTTTTCCAGCGCGGTGATGATGCCGCGCAGTTCCGCCGCAGAGCACATTTCAATCCACGCTTTGCCGAACATCTTGCTGCCAATGGCGGCGGCGTAGCCCCAGCCCTTGCCGGTCTCGTGCAGCAGCGCTTCAATCTTGCTGTATTGCGGATTCGTCTCAAAGTTGTGCGGTCTGCGTCCGAGCGAGCGCGGCTCCGCGCGCGCCGACGACGCATGGAAACCGCGCCGGCGCATTTCAGACAGCACTTTGCCGCGCTGCTCATCGGTCATCTCGCCGGCGCTTTCCAGCCCGGTCGCGTTGCGCAGCACACGGCGATAGTTCTCCTCATCCAGGCCGAGATCGCGCTTCGCCAGGTGAATCGCCGCCAACTGTCGCTGGCGCAGCGGGCGCGACGGGTGCGGGTGCGGGCGCGCCATCACGCCGCCTCCTGCGCGACGGACGCCTCGGTAATCATCTTGTCAACCATCTTGTCAATGTCTGTCGCGGTGTCCGACACGAAGGTCTCGTCGCCCGCGCCGGTGACTTCCACGCCGAGTTTCTTCAAATCCGCCGCCGCCAGTTTCAGCAGCGCCGATTTGTTCGGCTTCCGGGTCGTCTTGATGAGAACGCCGACCTCGTCCTCAAAGACCTGCTCTATCCGCATCACCACCTTCGCCTCGTCGTCGTACTCAACCTTTCCGCGCGCCTTGCGAAAGCCGCACTTGATGCCGTGTATCGTCATTGACCGCTGCTGTTCAAACAGCGCGTCCTGCGTCTCGACGAGGTCGAGGAGTTCGTCGGTCGTCTGCGCCGCCGCCGCCGCCTGGATGCGGATCGTGCCGATGTGCTTCAGCCGCGCGCGCTCGATGTCGCCGTTCAGCCGCGCCAGCGTGTCCGACAGCAGATTGCGTTGCTTGCGCAGCAACTGGCATTTGTCGTCCACCGCGGCCAGCCCGCTCATTTCCGGTTCGTTTTTGGCGGAACCCGCAGCCGGTTGCGGCTTTGCCGCCGACGCCCGCGCGTTCATTTCCGGCTCATATCCGGTTGGCGCCGGCGCCTCCTGCGTTACATCGTGCGCCGAGACTGTGTTTTCAATATGCATTTGATTCTCCTTTCAAGGTTGGTTCAACCGCGTTCAAGCGGCCTTTTTCAGATTCAGGTAAGCCTGTTCCAGATGCTCCACGCCGACCTCGCGGCCACCGGCCAGCACGCAGCCGAGTCGCGCGACCTGGAGCATCCCGCGCAGCGCTCCGGGCTGGCCTGCGATTTCGGCCAGAAACGCCCGGGCGTCAGCCGCCGTGCACGCGCCGAACTTTTTCAGCAGGACGCCGGCGTCTGACTTCGCCGCGCCGGTCAGATGCACGCGCTTGCCGACGCGCGAGAAAAGTTGCGCGAACGCCGCCGCCTGCGCCGTGCGATGCATCTGCGAGTACACCTGCTCATTCCCCATCAGCACCAGGCCGACGCCGCTGGCGTCGTAGAGCGCCCGCGCTTCCTCAACGGTGCGCGTCTTCAGGTGGTTCGCCTCATCAACAATCAGCAGGCCGCCGCTGTCTGTCATCCGATTGATGATTGATGTTTCCACGACCGAACAGCGCCGGGACGACAACCGCACGCCGCAGGCGACCGCGATGCGCTCGAGGAATGCGCCCAGCGCCGCCGTCGCCGGCGTGACCGTCACCAACCACACATTGCTGTGACGCCGGGCGTATTCACGCGCCGCCATTGTCTTGCCGACGCCGGCGGCGCCGTAGATGACGGCGAGGTCGGCGGTGCTTTGTGCATATGACAGCGCAGACAATATCCGCCGCGCCACCTGCGTTTGCGCGAATGCCGGCAACGCCGGCAGCGTCGTCGCCTGCAACCGGCGCTCGTGGCGCGTTTCAAGCCACTTTTCCATCCTCGCCGCAATCCGCGACGCGCTCCCTTGGTAGACATCCGACAGCCATTGAGACAGCGACGACTGCGAGATGCCGATTTCCTTCGCCGCCGCTGATTGCGACAGGCAGTTCTCAATTTCCGCGCGCACCCGGGCGCGCAGCAGTTCCGCCTCGCTCACCTCGTCGGTAATAAGTGCCAGATTGGTTGCTTCGTTGCTCATTTGATTCTCCTTTGTTTTTGCGACGGCGGCATGTAACCCCGGCGGCGCAGTTCTGCAACGCGAGTGGTAATCGCCGACTCTGTCCGCTTGTGCCCCAGGCGTTTGGCGACATTGGGCAGATTGCCGCGCCTGAAATGCGCGCGGATAATCCGGTCTTCGTCGGGCAGCCAGGGGCGGTGGCGCGCCGCTATTCCGAGAGTTGACGCGCGCCTCCCCGTCGCCGCCTCGCTGCGACCGAGTTTACGCGCGCAAAGCGCCGCGCCGAGCCTGGCGTAGTTGGCCTTCAGATATTTGTCCTCCTTCACGTCCCACGCGCCGCGGATGATTGCGCCTGCGCGCGCGTTGCGCGAGGCGCGCGACACGCCGAGTCTCCCGGCGCGCACACGGCACGCCTGGATGCTGTGCCCTGTCCGCCGACTGCACCACGGCGCGCCGCGCTTCGCGTAGTACACCCGGATGCACCGGTCGTCCGCCGGCGACCATCTTCCTTTGCGGATGGCTGTGTGCGTCGGCGCGCCGCCGTGTTTGCTGTCGGCGCCGCCGGCCTTCGCAACAAACCCGGCCAGCAGCGCCGCGCGCATCACCACATCAGCACCCCGTCTCGCCTCATCCATCCGCCGGTCATTCCTCGCCAGCCGCCGCGACAGGCCGCGACACCCGGCCTGCGCCTCGGCATAACGCCGCGCCGCCGCGGGCGGATAGCCCAGCATGAACGGCGCGATTTTGTCTTTGTCCCGCGCCGCGCAGGTCGCCGGACATCTCATTTCGGCGGTCATGTCGCAACCACGCCGGAACGATCGGCGCCCACCATCGCGTCAATCTCGTCCGGCGTCAGGCCGTCGGCCACCAGCAAGACCGGCGGATGCGACTGCGCGAACACATCCAGCCTGATCCTGGGTCGGCCTTTCGTTGCCGCGCGCGCCAGCGCGTGCATCTCCTCGTCGGTGAGTTCCCACCACGACGAGAAAATCACCAGCGGCTTTTCTTCCATCCCGGACTTCTCGCCGCCGACGCTGCGGTACTCCACGCGGCGCGCCGGCAGATTTTTGCAGCCCTCGGCCCTCAAGGTGGCGTTGCAATTCTCTGTCTTAACTGCCTTCATTCAGACCTCCTCCGCTGCTGAAAGCGTCCGGCGCCGGTGAAGTTCGCGCCAGTGACGCGCCTGCCCCCCCCGTCTTTCTGCCGGCGGCGGTTCCTGCCGCACCATTTGGCGCCGCGCGGCCTGCTGCTCCTGCTGGCAATCATGACCGCGCCTCCATCTCGCTAACCGCGATGTCGCGTCCGCGCATCCGTTCCAGCGCAATCCGCTCGCGCGCCTGCTTCACGCCCGACGACCTCGCCGCCGACGCGGT
>RKSI01000052.1 GCA_007570905.1 Gammaproteobacteria bacterium | reverse complement strand
CTTGCAACTGCCGGGCGATTGACTCCGCCTTAACCGGCGTGGCCCGCGCCGGCGGCGCTGTCGCTGTCAAAGGCCAATCCGCTTCTCCATGAAGTCGGCTTACGAACCGTGGCCTATATTGACGGCGCTGCTGCCGCCGTCAAAGGCGCCCATCCCGGCGGCGATGCCCACGCCGATACCGGCGCCCGCAGCCGCCACGCCGAGGGCGACGTTCCCGGCGATAATCCCGACAGCCGTCACGCCCGCTATGATGGCGGTTACCGAAACCTTGGATGCGACAGCGACGCCATAGATTGTGGCGGAAGCGGCAATGGCGGGCAGCGCGAAGCCACAATTCAGCATGGCGCCGATTTTTGCAAAAAAGAATCCCACAGCCCCGACCGAGACGGCGCCGAATATTTCACCGCCGGCGATTTTCTCCAGTTCTTCCGGGGTCATTACTTCCACTGCCTTGTCCCATTGCGGAAATTCCGGCACGCAGATGTTCAGCGTGTCGGCGGTGTTCTGTGTATAAACCACCTTGAAATTCTCGAATCGGGCCAGCTGCCGCTCGGCCTCGGCCCGGCCTTCCGGCGTGGTGTCCGGGTGCGTCAGGCCGCGGCCAATAAAGATGGCCGCGATTTCATTGGCAAAAGGCAGAGAGATGCCGGCCTCGCTATGAGGCCTGCCCTGTTCCGCGACGGGTTTTTTCATCGTTTGTTTTTCCACTGCTGCCTCCTTTTGATTGATGGCAAATCTGTTGTTGATGTTCGGCTGCGGCTGCCGGGCGGGTCGGCCCGCAACCGCAATGTCGCCATACTACACCACCACACCGGCCAGCAGTCAAGCATGACAAAGGTTTCTGAACGCCCCGCGCAACGCCGCACAGCGCCGCGCAGCCCCGCCAACGGCCAGAAACCGCGCAAAACAAGCCCCCGCACCACGCAAGACGCCCAAACCGGCGAATTGCCGCCCGAAACCGGCGGATTGCCGCCAGGCAAGGCCGATGACCGAACCGGCCTCATTGAAGTGCAGACGGGCGCGAATGACGCCGCGGATAACCAGTTGCCGATGACCGTTCGTCGGATGGTTTTTTCCGTTCGTCGGGCACATTTCATTGGCAACTCACACACTTGCAATTTTTCCCGCTGAACCGGTTCATTTCAACCCCTTGACACGCACAAAACAACCCACAAAATGCATTCCAACGCTGTCACTTTCACAGACAATCATGACGCGCAGAAAAATAATGCACACAGAAAACCGTTCGTCGGATGAAAGCAAGGCAAGGAGAATCTTGTGCTATGATTGAGCGCATGAGCAACCCGACAGAACAAAGCCGGAACCTTGCACAGGCAGGCATGCCGCCGGCCCAGGCCGAGGCTGTCGCCAAGGCAATCCACGACCTGGTCGATCCCCTCGCCCGCAAGGTGGAGGCCGGCGCGCCGTTGCACCCGGAAGCCCTGAAAGAACTGCGCGGCGACATGGGCAAGTTGGGCGACCGCCTGCAGGACAGTATAGACAAGCAAGGCGAACGCCTGCAGGACAGTATAGACAAGCAGGGCGACCGCTTGCAGGGCAATATAGACAAGCAGGGCGACCGCATAGACAAGTTGGCCGACAAAGTGGACAAGCTGGCCGAGAACATGGCTGAAGCGAACAAAGAATTGCAGGGCAATATAAACAGGCAGGGCGAACGCATAGACAAGCTGGCCGAGAGCATGGGTGAAGCGAACAAAGAATTGCAGGAGAATATAAACAAGCAGGGCGACCGGTTGCAGGACAATATAGCCAAGCTGGCCGAGAGCATGAGTAAAGCGAATAAAGAATTGCAGGGGAATATAGGCAGGCTGGTCGAGAGCACGCACAAGGCGCATATTGAGCAGATAGCCGCGACGAACGACTCGCACAGCAAAATCGTGAACAAGATAAGCGACCTGGGTGCTGACCTGGCGGAAACCAAAGGAGAGTTCAGGGGCGCAAAATGGGTTATGGTGGGAATTTTGGTGGCCGTGGCCAGCGCCGCGATCAAATACTTGTTTTTCCCGGCTGGGTGAATGCGGCCGCCAGTTGCGCCGATTGAAAGGGCCGCCTTCGGGCGGCCTTTTGTATTGGGCCGCCGGCCGTTTGCCGGAAACTTTGCTTGAATTGGGTGGCGTCTGGTCGTAGAATGGGCGGGCGCGGCGGCGCAGGCCCCGCGTTTTTCAGGCGGAACCGGACTTCTGCCGACACAGACAACATGCGTTTCAACATGCGTTTTTTGGCGACAACCGTTCTTTTGTGGCTGGCGGCCTGCGGGTTTGCGTGGGCGCAGGGGGACGCCGCGCGCGGCGGGGAGAAGGCGCAGGTGTGCGTCGCCTGCCACGGCGCGGACGGCAACAGCACCAATCCCGAATGGCCGAAGATTGCCGGGCAGTCGGCGCGCTATCTGTTCCGGCATTTGCAGTTCTTCCGCGACGGCCAGCGCGTTAATCCGCTGATGAACCCGCTGGTGGCCGGCATGTCCGACGCCGACCTGCACGACCTGGCCGCATATTATGAATCCATGAAGGTCTCGCCCGGCGCCGCCGACAAGAACCTGATAGAGACCGGGCGCAAAATTTACCAGGGCGGCAATCCCGAATCCGGCGTCGCCGCGTGCATCGCCTGCCACGGGCCGCGCGGCAACGGCAACCCGGCGGCGGTGTTTCCGAAGTTGTCGCACCAGCACGCTCTGTACACCGCCAACCGCCTTCGCAACTACCGCGACGGCGCATACACTTATCCGGGCGTTGAAATCATGAAAAGCGTCTCCGCCGCGCTCAGCGACGAGGAGATTGAGGCGGTGGCCTCGTATATTCAGGGGCTGCACTGATGAAGGCGGCGCGCAAGACGGCACTGACGACGGGCGGCGCGGCGGCGGGCGGCGGCTTGGCCGCCGCATGGGTGAAGGCGGCGGCGGTGTTTCGCCTGCGGCGGCGCGGCGGCGCGGCGGGCGGCGCGGCGCGGATGGCGGCGGTGTTTTGTCCGGGATGGCGACGCGGCGGCGCGGCGCGGGCGATGGCGGTTGCAATGCTGTTTGTGCTGGCGGCGCCGGCGGCTGTCGCGCAGGACTTTGTTGAGGGGCAGCATTACCAGCGTCTTGAACAGCCGCAGCCGACCGAGACCGGCGACAAGGTGGAGGTGCGCGAGTTTTTCTGGTACGGCTGTCCGCACTGCTATGTGCTGGAGCCGTATCTGGACAACTGGCAGGTGCCGGACAGCGCGCAATTCGTCCGCACGCCGGCCACCTTCAACGAATTGTGGACGACGCACGCGCGCGTCTATTATGTGCTGCAGGAGATGGGGCGGATTGACGAACTGCACCCGGTGTTCTTTGACGCGCTGCACAAGCGCCAGTTAAGGCTGAACGACGCGGCCTCCATCGCCGGGTTCTTTGAGGGGCACGGCATCCCGGCGGACAAGTTTCAGAGCGCCTGGCGCTCGCTGCTGGTGGACACCAGGGTCGGCAAGGCCGACAAGGCCGTGCGCGCCTACGGCCTGAAAAGCGTGCCGTCTTTCGCCGTGAACGGCAAGTATCTGGTGGCGCCGAGCATGGTTACCAGTTACGCGGAGTTCATAGAAGTTCTGAATTACCTGATTGCGCTGGAAGCGCGGTAACGGCGCCGGCCTTGTTTCGCCGGAAACGCGGCGGCGCCAACGCCGGTCTTATTGCGCTGCCGGCGCACCAGCGACGATAGCCTTCCAGACCGCCGCGCCGCCTTCCTTCCTTGCCTTCCCTTACCGCCGCGCCGCCGGCGTCGGCGCGACCGAATACTGCACGGTTTGCGGCGGCGCCTTGTCCAGCGTGACCTTCACGGCAAGCGGCGCGTTCGCGGGCAGGGTGTCGCGGGGCGCGTAGTCGCCGGCCTCCACGCGGCGCTTTTCCAGAAACCGCCCGCCGCCGTCAAACAACTGAAACTCCAGCGCCGGCCACGCCTGCGCGCGGCCCGCGGTGTTGACGATGACGGCGTGAAACACCAGCGCGCCGGGGCGTTCGGCGGCGCGCATCACCACATCCGACAGGCGCATGTCTTCCAGCACGATGGCCGGCGATTGCGACGGGAAGCCGCAGTCCACGCGCGCGCACACCTGGCGCAGCAGCGGCGTTGAGGGGCTGTCGGGGATTTGCACCGGCAGTTCCAGCGCGACAAACGCGCTGGCCGCCGCCAGCAGCGCGAACACCACCAGCGCCAGCCACGACACAAAACCGGGGCGGCGCACCAGCGCGCGCCGGTTGCGCGCGACGATGGCGGCGTTGATGTCGCTCGCATGGATTTTGAATTCGGATTTTTTCATTGCCCGGCCCGCCTCGCGCCCGCGCCGGCGGCGCGGCCTATTCTACCGCAAGGCGCAAGCCGCGCAACCGGGCGCAGCCGACACACGCAAGCCGCGCACGCCGCGCAAGCCGCGCTCACAGATTGTAATGCGGGTGTTTTCTTTCGAGGTAGTGGATGTCGAGGCCGCCGGCGGCGAACGCCGAGTCGTCGATAATCTGGCGGTGCAGCGCGAGGTTGGTGTCAATGCCGGTGATGAACATCTCGTCAAGCGCGTTTTGCATTCTCTTCATCGCGCTGTTGCGGTCCGGGCCGTGCGCGATTAACTTGCCTATCAGCGAATCATAAAACGGCGGCACGCGGTAGCCGTCATACAGGTGCGAGTCGACGCGGATGCCGGGGCCGCCGGGGAAGTGCGAGCGCTCTATGGCGCCGGGCGACGGGTGGAAGTTCTTCGGGTTCTCGGCGTTGATGCGGCATTCAATGGCGTGGCCGTTCAGGCCGATGTCGCCCTGGCTGATGCCGAGTTTCTCGCCCGCCGCGACGCGCATCTGCTGGTGAACGATGTCCACGCCGGTCACCATCTCGGTAACCGGATGCTCCACCTGCACGCGCGTGTTCATCTCAATGAAATAAAAACACCCCTCGTCGTAAAGAAACTCAAAGGTGCCGGCGCCGCGGTAACCGATCTGGCGGCACGCCTCGCACACTTTCACGCCCATGTCGCGGCGCTGCTCTTCGGTGATGCCGGGCGCCGGCGCCTCCTCAACGACTTTCTGGTGCTTGCGCTGCATTGAACAATCGCGCTCGCCGAGATGAATGACATTGCCGTGGCCGTCGGCCAGCACCTGAAACTCTATATGGCGCGGCTTCTCCAGAAACTTCTCCATGTAAATGCCGCTGTCGCCGAAGGCGGCCTTGGCCTCGGTTCGCACCAGTTGAATGGCGTTCATCAGCGCGCCTTCGGCGTGTATCACGCGCATGCCGCGCCCGCCGCCGCCGGCGGCGGCCTTCAATATCACCGGATAGCCGATTTCGCGCGCCAGCGCGAGGTTCTTGTCGGCGTTGTCGCCGAGCACCTTGTCCGGCCCCGGCACGCACGGCACGCCGGCCTTGCGCATCGCCTTCTTCGCCGAGACCTTGTCGCCCATCAGGCGGATGGCGGCGGCGGGCGGGCCGATGAAGACAAAGCCGCTGGACTCGACCTGCTCGGCGAAGTCGGCGCTCTCCGACAGAAAGCCGTAGCCGGGGTGTATCGCCATCGCGTCGGTTACTTCGGCGGCGCTGAGGATGGCCGGGATGTTGAGATAACTTTTGGCCGGTTCCGGCGGGCCGATGCAGACCGACTCGTCGGCCAGTTTGACATGCATCAGGTCAATGTCGGCCTGCGAATAAACGGCGACGGTCTTGATGCCGAGTTCGCGGCACGCGCGCAGAATACGCAGCGCGATTTCCCCGCGGTTGGCGATGACAATTTTGTCGAGCACCCTGCGGCCCGTCAGGCGTCTATGACAACCAGGCGCTGGCCGAATTCCACCGGGTCGCCGTCGGCGGCCAGTATTTTCTTCACCACGCCGGCCATCGGCGCTTCAATGCGGTTCATCATTTTCATCGCCTCTATGATGCACAGCGTGTCGCCCGCCGCCACCGTCGCGCCTTCCTCTATGAACGGGTCGGCGTCGGGCGACGGCGAGCGGTAAAAGGTGCCGACCATCGGCGATTCAACGGCGTGCCCCGCCTCGACGGGTTCTTCCGCAGGCGCGCCGGGCGCCGCATCGGCCGCGGCCTGCGCCGGCGCGGCCACGGGCGCCGGCGCGGGCGCCGCGGGCGCCGCCACGGGCTGCACAAACGCCGGCGCCGCCTGCGCGGCGCTGCTGGCGCGGCTGATACGCACCGACTCCTCGCCCTCCTTAATCTCAATCTCGGCCACGCCGGACTCCTCCAGCAACTCAATCAATTTCTTGACCTTGCGAATGTCCATGTCAGGAAAACTCCCCCTTGAGCCATTCAAAAATGGCCCTCTGAACCTCTTTTCCCGCGCGCCGCACGGGGCCGACCGCCGCAACGGCGCGCACCCTTCCCTTGTTGTCAAAGGTGAAATCACTTTTATATGAACGGTTGCAGAATTGGCACTGCGGGATGATGTTATTCAAATCATCGCCCGGTTTGGCCGGATTCTGGTGGCCCTGTTGAAGGACGATGTCATCGCCGCCATAACGGACATCGGGTTTCCCTTCCGCCGCGCCGCAAGTGGCGCAACTGTAACCAAAAGCCTTCTTCAACTTCTCAAACGAGTCGGCGCCGAGCCGCCCCCGCTTTCTCGCCTGTTCATTGACGAATTGCGGCGACGGCCTGTACGGGTCAAGCCGGTGGCTGCCGCGGCTGCCGATGACATTCCAGCCGTCCCGTTTCAGGTGCCTGACCTGCTGGTCGTGCCCGGCTTGCGGATGTCTGCGCCTGACCGCCCCGGATATCTCGTCTTTGTGAACCTGATGGTTGCGGTCTTTGGCGTGGTAGTGCATCAGCATCGCAAGCCATGTCGCCTTGTGGGTCGTCTCGCCGGGAAGTTTGACGCCGTGCCTGGCCAGGTATTTTTTATGCACGGCAACCGCTTCCCTGTATGCCTTGTCCAGTTGCTTTTGCGTCGGGATTTTCATGGCGGGCGTTCATTTCGCCGCGTCGGCGATGCGGCGGTCGGCGATTTCCCCCATCTCCGCATCAATCTCGCAGCCGCAAAACGCCCTTCCCTCAAGCATCGCGGCGACGCCCGTGGAACCCGAACCGGCAAACGGGTCGAACACGACGGGCTTTTCCCCGTGCCTTTCATCGGCGCAGAATATGCGTACCAGGTGGCGCAGCAGTTCAACCGGTTTTGCCGTGATATGGCCGTGGCGTTCGCGCGGCTTGGGCACGGGGATGACATTGCCCGGGAAACGCCCCGGCTCAAGAAAAGGATGGCTGACATCAATCAGGCCGGTCCTGTGTTTCATCCAGTTGTCCACATAGGTGCCGTCCTTCGGCGCCTGCGCCAGAACAATCATTTCCATTTGCGGCTTCAGTTGCGGCGTCTTCCTGCCGCCCAACTCGCGGATGAAATACGCCTTCTGCCCGTCGTTCAGGTCTCCCCGTTTGCGGACAAAATGCTCTTGTGTGAAAGCCTTTGCCTGCCCCTCGTATTTCCACGCCAGGATGTCGCGTATCTCAAAGCCGGCATCTTCAATGGCGCAGGCGGTGCGGTGAACAAGGCGGGCCTGCGAGAAACAAAGGGCAAAGCCGCCGGGCTTAAGCAAACGCCGCCACTGCGCGGCAACCGGGCGCAAAAACCGGTAGAGTTTCATTCCCTGCTCGGGCTGAAACTTCATTCCCACCGGCAAACTGCCGACAACCCCCTTCTTCACCCGCGCCCGCAGATGGTTTCTGTCCCACTCGTCATCCATCCCGTCGATGAAATACGGAGGGTCGGTCAAGACCAGCGAATACAGGCTGTCCTTCTGCCTCTGCATGAACTGCCGGCAATCCTCGCGGGCAATCCAGCGCCCGCGTTTGCGCGAACTCCGGCGCCGCGGCGCGGGCGGTTCATGAAACAGGGCGCCTGAAACATGGCCGGTCATGGCGTCGATTCCATTTATTGCGGCCCCAGTTGGTCGATGGCGGTGAGGACGGCGAGTTCGTAGCCTTTGGCGCCGGCGCCGGAGATTACGGCGATGGCGATGTCGGACAGGTAGGAGCGCTTGCGGAATTCCTCGCGCGCGAGCACATTGGACAGGTGGACTTCAATGAAGGGCATGGAGACGCCCAGCAGCGCGTCGCGCATGGCGATGCTGGTGTGCGTGAACGCGCCCGGGTTGATAATCAGGAAGTTGGTGCCGTCGTCCAGCGTTTGATGGATGCGTTCAATGATCGCGCTTTCGCTGTTGGACTGGAAGTGCGTCAGTTCGGCGTTGTTTTTTCTGGCGGCGGAGATGGCGCCGGCGACGATGTCGTCCAGCGTCAGCGTGCCGTAAATTTCCGGCTCGCGCCGCCCCAGCAAATTCAGGTTGGGGCCGTTAATCAGCAGCAGTTTTCGCTTTGGTTTTGTCATATTGTTGGTTGGCCTGTTGTTGGCAATTGTTGCTATCTTGCGCCGTTCTCGCGCAATTATCGGGAAAGATAGCGTAAAACGCGCGTTTTCGCAAGTGTCGGAAACGCTGCCGGCCGGCGGCGCGTGCGGGACGGGGCGGCGCGGGCGGCAGCGGTGCGGGGGTCAGGCCGGGTAGCACGGGCGGCGGCGGTGCTGGCGCGGGGACGAC
>RKSI01000131.1 GCA_007570905.1 Gammaproteobacteria bacterium | reverse complement strand
TGCCGGAAACGGAAGCGAATCTCCGCTGGAGCGACCTTCCGCAACGCATCTATCTGGAGCCGCTTTGCCAGCTGGTGTGCAAGACCGATGTCAACCGCGCCGTGGTGCTGATGGGGCCGCGCCGCGTCGGCAAGACGGTCATCATCCACCAGGTTATCTACCGCCTGATAACGCGGGAAAAACTCCCGGCCGGGAATCTGCTCTATGTCCCGCTGGACACGCCGGTTTACAGCGGCCTTGCGCTTGAAAAACTTCTGGGCCTGTTCAGGGAAATGCATGCCCACGCCGGGCGCGAACCTCTCCACCTGTTCTTCGACGAGATTCAACACCTGAAAGACTGGGAGATTCACCTGAAATCGCTGGTGGACACATACCCCGAATGCCGTTTTACCGTTTCCGGCTCCGCCGGCGCCGCGCTGCGGCTCAAAAGCCGGGAATCCGGCGCCGGAAGGTTCACCGACTTCACATTGCCGCCGCTGACTTTTTGCGAATACCTGCACTTTACCGGGAAGGAAGACGTCTTCTTCGGCGCGGCGCTGGGCGGCTTTCTCAGCCTGCAGGAGCGGATGGCCCTGCTCAACCAGGCCTTCGTCAATTACATTCAGTTCGGCGGCTACCCGGAAATGGTCTTTTCCGAGGAAATCCGCAACGACCCGCAACACTACATAAAAAGCGACATCATCGACAAGGTGCTGCTCAGGGATTTGCCGAGTCTCTACGGCATCAGCGACATTCCCGAGCTCAACCGGCTGTTCGTCATGCTGGCGCGCAACACCGGCGGAGAAGTCAATCTGCCGGGCCTGTCCAAAGGCTCCGGCGTCGCAAAAAACACGCTGGCGCGCTACCTTGAATATCTGGAGGCCGCCTTCCTGATTAAACGCATCCGGCGCATAGACCGGAACGCGCGGCGCTTCCAGCGCGAACGCGCCTTCAAGGTTTATCTGACCAATGCGTCCATGTATGTCGCCTTGTTCGGCCCCGTTGACGAAGGCAACAGCGCCGTCCTCGGCAGGCTTGTGGAAACCGCCGTATTAAACCAACTGCCCCACTTGCGGGGGGCGGTGGGAAAAATCTGTTACGCAAAATGGAACAGCAGGGAAGTGGATTTTGTAGAGATGGACGAAGGCGCGGCGCGGCCCGTGCGCGCTGCGGAAATCAAATGGTCGGACAGGCACATCGAAAGGCGCGGGGAAATCGCGGGCCTGCTGGAATTCGCAAAACGCAACCCGTCGCTGCAACAGCCGTTGCTGGCCACCACCCGCACAAGGCTTGAAAACCACGAAATCGCGGGACAGAATATCGCTTTCGTGCCCGCCGCCGACTACTGCTATCATCTGGCAAAAGACCCGCAAGGAAAACTGCAAACCGCCCTGCCACAAGCCCCATGTTCACCGTTCCCGACCTGACGCTGCTTGATATTGCCGCCTTTGGCTGGTTTGTCTTGTGCTGGTTCGGCTATGTGTGGATTGCCGACCACACGCGCTGGACCAGGCGCAGCACCAGCGCGCTGATCAACGAACGCCGCCAGATGTGGATGCGCAACATGGCGCGGCGCGGCCTGATGCGCATGGTGGACACGATGATACACGGCTCGCTGGCCAACGGCGTGGCGTTCTTCGCCTCGACTTCCATCCTGATGGTCGGCGGCCTGCTGGCCATCCTCGGCGCCACCGACGAGGCCATCGCGGTGGTGGCGGGGCTGCCGTTCGGCGTCAAGGTGTCGCCGATATTGTGGCAGTTGAAAGTGCTGATGATGGTCGTCATCTTCGTTTATTCCTTCTTCAAGTTCGCGTGGTGCTACCGGCTGTACAACTACTGCGCGATTCTGGTCGGCTCGATTCCGCCGGACGAGGAACTGACGCCGGAGAAACTCATCGAAACCCGGCGCATAGGGCGGCTTTACAGCCTCGCCGGGAACGAGTTCAACAACGGGCTGCGCGCCTACTTCTTCGCGCTGGCCGCGCTCGGCTGGTTTCTGCACCCGGTGCTGTTCATCGTCGCCACGGCATGGGTCGTGCTGGTGCTCTACCGCCGCGAATTCCACTCGCGCTCGTTCAGGATACTCAGCGAATAGCGCCGCTGTTGATAAAGCGGCGGCCATTCTTTATAGTATTCCGGCGCCGCCGGAAAACCGCGGCGCACACACACTTCACACACTTTTACACGGAGATTGCGTCATGAACATTTATCGCGCCACCGCCATTGTCGTCGGCATCGCCATCATGGTGGCCGTCTATTACATGGCCCGACAGTAAGCGCCCCCTTGCGGACGGCGTGACTCGCGCTCGGCAGCGGCGCCGCCGCCCGAATCCCTTTCCGTGCGCGCCGGCCCCTGCGCCGGCCTTTGCATTGGCGCTTGCGGCGTTGCTGTGCGCGGCGCAGGCCGCCGGCGCCTTCTCAATCACCGCGCAAAACCGCGTTGAGAACGACATCGCCGAGATGCTGTTTGTCGCCGAGGCGCAAAGTCCCGGGCGGCAGGGCGCGTCCGCCGACGCCGACACCGCGATAGACTGGGCGCTGTCGCACCGCGCCGCCTACCCGAATGTGCAGATGGCGGCGTCCAGCCCGCAGGCGGTACAGCGCTATGACAGCCGCAACGGCCGGCGCACCTGGCTTGCGCGGCGCGAACTGCGGCTGGAAAGCGACAACCTCCGGCAACTGGCGCGGCTCGCCGGCGCGCTGCTGACGCGCCTGAAACTCAGCCGCGCGCGTTTCAAGTTGTCGGAAAAACTGCGGATGAAAACCGAACTGCGGCTGATGGCCGGCGCGATGAAACGCTTCAACAACGAAAAGCCGCAGGCGGACATGCGCCCCGACTCCATCGAGGTGACGGTGGACAATCTGGCGCGCACCGGCGCCCTGCAAATCCGCACACTGCTGGAAAGCGGCCTGCCCGGCGCCGACAAACTGCCGCCGGGCCACAGCATCATCCGGATTACGCTGCAAGCCGGCGCGTGACGCGATGTTCGGCAAACTGAAAGTGTATGCGGAACTGGCGCGCCTGCACCGGCCCATCGGCATTTACCTGCTGCTGTGGCCGACATTGTGGGCGCTGTGGTTCGCCGCCGACGGCCCGCCCGCCAGGGATCTGCTGCTGATTTTCGCCGCCGGCGTCGTGCTGATGCGCTCGGCGGGCTGCGTCATCAACGACTACGCCGACCGCAAACTGGACGCGCTGGTGGAAAGAACGCGCAACCGCCCGATTGCCGGCGGGCGCGTCCGCCCCGGCGAGGCGCTGGCGCTGTTTGCGGTGCTGGCGCTGGCGGCGTTCGCGCTGGTGCTGATGACCAACACGCCGACCGTGCTGATGGCCGTCGTCGCGCTGGCGCTGGCCGCTTCCTACCCGCTGATGAAACGCCTGCACCCGCTGCCGCAGGTGCATCTGGGGCTGGCTTTCGGCTGGGCGATACCGATGGCCTGGGTGGCGCACGCGCAGAGCGTTCCGCCGGCGCCCATCTGGCTGCTTTACGCCGCCAATGTGGCGTGGTCTGTCGCCTACGACACGATGTATGCGATGGCCGACCGCGACGACGACATCAAGGCCGGCATCCGCTCCACCGCCATTTTGTTCCGCGAGATGGCCGGCGAGCGCGACCGGTGGCTGGTCGGCCTGTTCCAGGCGGCGGCGCTGGCGCTGCTGTTCGCCGCCGGGCGCGCCGAGGATCTGGGGCTTTTCTTCAACGCCGGGCTGGTCGCCGCCGCGTGCTTCGCGCTGTATCAGCAGCGTTTGATTCGCGGCCGCCGCGCCGACGACTGCCTCGCCGCGTTTGCCAACAACCACTATTTGGGCCTCGCGGTTTTCATCGGCCTGTTTGTTGAATGGCTGTGAGCGTTCACGCCCCCTTGCCGCGTTTGCCGACAACCACCGCTTGGGCCTTGCGGTTTTCATCGGGCTGTTCTCCGAGTGGTTGTGAGCGTTCACATCGCGGTGCGCGCCGCCACCCAGACCTCAATGTGCGCGACGCCGGCGTGCGCCAGCACCCTGGCCATCTCGCCGACGGTGGCGCCGGTCGTCATCACATCATCCACGATGGCGAC
>RKSI01000208.1 GCA_007570905.1 Gammaproteobacteria bacterium | reverse complement strand
GTCTGCGCTGCCTGCGACATTTGCGCTGTTGGCGCTGTCTGCCCGGTCTGCTCCGCCGCCCACGGGTCGGCAAACCCGAGGCGGCGCATGATTCCGCTTTCACGCGCCTCCATTCGCTCCGCGTCGGCGGCGGTGTCGTGGCGATAGCCGTGCAGGTGCAGCAGGCCGTGCACAAACAAATGCGCCCAGTGGCTTTTCAGCGTCTTGCTGTCGCGCCGCGCCTCGCGCGCGACGACCGGCGCGGCCAGCACGATGTCGCCGATGTAATCGCGCTCAACCGGCGCCGGCGGCGCCTCAAACGGAAAAGACAGCACATTGGCCGCAGCCGCCCGGCCCCGGTAGCGCAGGTTCAGCGCCGCCGACTCCTCCTCGCCGACAATCCGCACGCACACGCGCGCCGCGCGCCGCGACACGGCGTCGGCCCAGGCGCGGAATTCCGCCGCCGCCGGCAGATGGGCGGGCGGCGGGCGGGCGGCGACCTGCACGATGACTTCCATCGCGTTCAGGAAGACGCTCCCTTCCCCTTGTCGTAGGCGTTGACTATCTTTCGCACCAGCGGGTGGCGGATGACATCGTCGGACTCGAAGAAACTGAAGCCTATGCCGGCGACGGATTGCAGCACCGACAGCGCGTTTCGCAGCCCCGACTCGGCGCCGCGCGGCAAATCCACCTGGGTGATGTCGCCGGTGACGACCGCCCTGGAGCCGAAACCGATGCGCGTAAGAAACATTTTCATCTGCTCAACCGTGGTGTTCTGCGCCTCATCGAGAATGATGAAAGCGCCGTTCAGCGAGCGCCCGCGCATGTAGGCGAGCGGCGCGACTTCAATGACGCCGCGCTCAATCAGCCGGTTGACGCGGTCAAAGCCGACCATCTCGTAGAGCGCGTCGTAAACCGGGCGCAGGTACGGGTCTATCTTCTGCGAGAAGTCGCCCGGCAGAAAGCCGAGCCGCTCGCCGGCCTCGACCGCGGGCCGTATCAGCACCAGTTTCCCGACCTGGCCGCGCTCCAGTATCTCGACGGCCCTGGCGACGGCCAGCCAGGTCTTGCCGGTGCCGGCGGGGCCGATGGCGAAGGTCAGGTCAAACCTTTCCATGTTGCGAAGATAACCGGCCTGGCGGCGCCCGCGAGCGCGCACGGTTTTCTTGCGGATGCGCACGCCGGCGGCGTCATCGCCGCCGCTGTCCAGCGAACTCGGCTGCAAACTCATCTGAATATCGTCCAGCGTCAGGCCGCGCTCGGCCTCGGCATACAGCGATTTCAGCAGGCGCGCGGCGCTGCGCCGCGCCGTCTCGTCGCCGGCGATGGAAAAGCGGTTTCCCTGCTGCACGATACGCACATCAAGATGGCGCTCCAGTTCGCGGATGTGGCGGTTCAGCGGCCCGCACAAACTCGCCAGATGCGACAAGTTCGCAGGCTCCAGCACGACGACCTCGGCGCCCAGCGGCGCGGCTTTCAACGGCTCACCAGCCTGCCCTGCAGCGAATTCGGCAGCGCCCGCGTAATCTCAACCTCGGCCCAGCGGCCTGTCCATTCCGGCCCGCCGTCAAAATTGACGACGCGGTTGTTGTCGGTGCGCCCGCAAACCTGCCCCGGCGTCTTCTTCGCCGGACCGCACACCAGCACGCGCTCAACGGCGCCGACCATCGCCCCGGAAATGGCCGCTGCCATCTCCGTGACGCGCCGCTGCAAGCGCGCAAGACGGCGTTTCTTGACCGCCTGCGGCGTGTCATCGGGCAACGCGGCGGCGGGCGTGCCGGGGCGCCGGCTGTAAAGAAAACTGAAGGACTGGTCGTAGTTGACCTCCTCAATCAGCGCCATCGTGCGCTCAAAGTCGTCGTCGCTCTCGCCCGGAAAGCCGACGATGAAGTCCGACGACAGCGACAGGTTCGGGCGCGCCTTGCGGAGTTTGCGCACGATGGACTTGTATTCCGGCGCCGTGTAGCCGCGTTTCATCAGCGCCAGAATGCGGTCGGAGCCGCTTTGCACCGGCAGGTGCAGATGCCCGGCCAGTTGCGGAATCGCGGCGTGGGCCTCAATCAGGGCGTCGCTGAACTCTACCGGGTGCGAGGTCGTGTAGCGAATGCGGTCGATGCCGGGGACCGCGGCGACATGGTACAGAAGCGTTGCGAAGTCGGCGCCATCGGCGCCGTCGCGCCAGCGGTAGCCGTTGACATTCTGCCCCAGCAGCGTCACCTCGCGCACGCCCTGCGCCGCCAGCGCCGCGACCTCGCCGAGCACGCCCGGCAGCGGGCGGCTGACTTCCTCGCCGCGCGTGTACGGAACGACGCAAAAGGTGCAGTATTTGCCGCACCCTTCCATGATGGAGACGAAGGCGGCGGCGCCGTCGGCGCGCGCCTCGGGCAGGCGGTCGAATTTCTCCATCTCCGGGAAGCGGATGTCCACCACCGGCTTGCGGCTGCGCGCGACGCTGTCCAGCATTTCCGGCAGGCGCTGTATCGTCTGCGGCCCGAAGACGATGTCCACGCACGGCGCGCGCTCGCGGATGGCGCTCCCCTCCTGGCTGGCGACGCAGCCGCCGACGCCGATGACAACGCCCGGCTTGCTCCGTTTCAGCGCCTTCCAGCGCCCCAGTTCGGAAAACACCTTTTGCTGCGCCTTGTCGCGCACCGAGCAGGTGTTCAGCAGCAACACATCGGCCTCTTCCGGCGAGTCCGCAGGCGTCATGCCGTGCGAGGCCGCGAGGATGTCGATTATCTTGCCGGAATCGTAGTCGTTCATCTGGCAGCCGTGCGTTCGCACAAAGACCTTGCGCGCGCTCATCGCCCGTCTCCGCCGCCGCCGCCGTCCCCGCCGCGCGCGCGCCACAGCAAGTCGCCCAGCGGTTCGCCGCCGCCGTACGCCGGCACCTCGCGCGCCAGCAGGCGGCGCAGGCCGGGCGCATCGCGCGCCTCAATCGCCCGTTCAATGGATTGCAGCACGGCCTCCATCTGCGGCCACTCCGGGCAAGGCTCCAGCGCACGCATGATTTTCGGGTGGGAGGTGGCTTCGGCGCCGCCGGTCAACAATTCCTCGCGCAGCTTTTCGCCGGGCCGCAGGCCGGTGTAGCGGATTTCAATGTCGCTTTGTTCATTGTCGCGCCCGCTCGCTCGCAGGCCGCTTAAATATATCATTTTCCGCGCCACTTCCGCGATTTTTACCGGTTTTCCCATGTCCAGCAGCAGCACATCGCCGCTGTTGGCCAGCATCGCGGCCTGAATGACCAGTTCCGCGGCCTCGCGCAGCGTCATGAAATAGCGCTCGGCGTCCGGGTGAGTGACGGTGACGGCCTCGCGGCGGTCAATCTGGCCGCGAAACAGCGGGATGACCGAACCCGACGACCCCAGCACATTGCCGAAGCGCACCATGGAAAAGCAGGTGGCGCCGCCGAGACCGGCCAGCGATTGCACCAGCATCTCGGCGAGGCGCTTGCTGGCGCCCATGATGCTGGCCGGGCGCACCGCCTTGTCGGTTGAAATCAGCACAAAGCGGCCCGCCGACGCGGCCTTCGCCGCCGCCGCGACGACGCGCGTGCCGAGCACATTGTTGCGGACGCCGGCAATCAAATTGCCTTCCACCATCGGCACATGCTTGTAGGCGGCGGCGTGATAGACCGTGTCCACCGGCCACGCATCAAACACCTCGGCGATGAAACCGGCGTCCTCGACCGACCCCAGCAGCGGCACGATGTCGGTCGCCGCGTGCGCCGCGCCCGGCGTGTGCGGCGCGGCCAGCGCCGCCAGCCGCTGCTGAACCGCGAACAGCGCGTATTCCGACTGCTCCACCAGCAGCAGTTTCCCCGCCTCCAGTGCCAGCAACTGCTCGCACAACTGCGAGCCGATGGAGCCGCCGGCGCCGGTGACCAGCACGCAGCGCCCGCGCACGCCGGCCTCCAGCAATGCGCGGTCGGGCGGCACCGGCTCGCGCCCCAGCAGGTCTTCAATCTCAACGCGATGAATGCGGTCCAGATTGACGCGCCCGGCGACCCATTCCTTCATCGGCGGCAGGACTTTGGTTCTGACCGGGTGCGTGCCGAGGAA
>RKSI01000038.1 GCA_007570905.1 Gammaproteobacteria bacterium | reverse complement strand
GCGGCGTCCTTGCCGGTCTTGCCGCCCTTGCCGGCGCCCTCCGGTTTGGCCGCGCCGTCGGCGCCGGAAGAGGCGTCCGCCGCCAGATTGCGCTTGCTGCCGGTCTTGAAGTCGGTCTCGTACCAGCCGCCGCCGGACAGCCTGAAACCTGCGGCGGACATCAGTTTCTTCAGCCCGGCGCGGCGGCAGGAGGGGCAATCCGTCAGCAGCGGCTCGCTGATTCCCTGCAGCACTTCCAGCCGGTGCCCACAAAGGCTACACTCGTATTCGTAGATTGGCACGATTCGACTCCGAAATCTTCAACTGCCGCCGAACCGCCCCGCCGGGAACGGGGTGGCCGGCACAACCCTGCATATTACCATGCCTGACAACAACATATTGATACTCTATTACAGTTCCACCGGCGCTGTCGCCGAGATGGCGCGTGTTGTTGCGCGCGGCGTTGACGGCGTGGAGGGCTGCACAAGCCGCCTGCGGACGGTGGCGCCGCTGCCGGCGCAGGCGCAGGCGCCGGACGGCGGGCCGGACACCGGGCCGCCATCTGCGACGCTGGCCGACCTGGAAAACTGCGATGCGCTGATACTCGGCAGCCCGACCCACTTCGGCAACATGGCGGCGCCGCTGAAGCATTTCCTCGACCAGACCTCGGCGCTGTGGTTCAGCGGCGCGCTGAGCGGCAAACCGGCGGCGGTGTTCACTTCCACCGCCAGTCTGCACGGCGGCCAGGAGACGACGCTGCTGTCCATGATGCTGCCGCTGTTCCATCACGGCATGATTATCTGCGGGCTGCCGCGCTCCGAGGCGGCGCTTGAAACCACGCGCGGCGGCGGCACGCCGTACGGCCCGAGCCACTTCGCCGGGTTTGACCACCTGCCGCTGAGCGGCGACGAGGCCGCTTTGTGCAAGGCGCTCGGCAGGCGCGTCGCAACGCTCGCCGCAAAACTCAACGCCGCCGGACGCCGCTGAACCGCGCGGCCAGGCGCGGCGGCAAACACCGCGCACGCGAAACAGCCCGGGTTATCTGCCGATGCATCAAGTGCCGGACGCCGCCGGCCACCGCGCACGCGAAACAGCCCGCGCAATAGTCGCAGACGGCGGAAGTGCCGGACGCCGGGCAAAGACGCCGGGCAAACACGCGCCATGCAAAACAACTTGCGGGATATTTGCGGAGGCTTGCGGCGTCAGGCGCCGCCGGCCAGCACCGCGCGCGCGAACGGCACGGTGATGCGGCGCTGGTCGCGCAAACTGGCGTGGTCGAGGCGCTGGACGGCGTCGGCCAGATAGCCCATGTTGCGCGGATGATGATGCAGCAGATAGCGGATGACATCGTCCGGCACGGTGCAGCCGCGCTCGCGGGCGTGGAGTTTCAGCGCCTGCGGCTTGTCGGCGTCGCTCAGCGGCGCCAGCCGATAGACGCCGCCCCACACCAGGCGCGACGACAAGTCCTTCAGCACGAACGGCAGGCGCGTCGGGTTGCCGCGCGCGGCGAACGCCATACGGCAGTTGCGCGCGCGCGCGCGGTTGATCAAGTCAAACAGCGCCTCCTCGCGCGCGGCGTCGCCGGCGGCGGCGTCCATGTCGTCAACGCAAATCACCTCGACATTCTCAAGCCCGGCGAGCACTCCGGCGTCCTCGCCGGGCAGCGTCTTCAGCGGCACGAAAACACCGCGCCGCCCGCGCTGCGCGGTGCGCCGGCACACGGCTTGCAGCAGGTGGCTTTTGCCGGTGAACGCCTGGCCCCACACAAAAACCTGCTCGGCGCCGGCGGCGTCGCACAGGCGCTTCAGGCGGTCCACCGCGGCGGCGTTGTCGCCGGTGTGAAAGTTGCCGAAGGTTCTGTCCCTGCCGACGCTCATTTGTATCGGCAGTTGCTCGGCTTTCATCCGCACTCCGGCAAACCCGCCGGCGGCGCAAGAATACTTAAGCGCGCCGGCGGCTGTCCGGGCCGTTGTCCGGACAATGGCCCGACTGTCATCAATGGCCGGCGGCGGCGCGGCGCGCATCTCTCGCCGACACCCCCCAGACGACGATGTAGGCGATGCCGCTCCACAGCGTCGTAACCGCCACCAGGCTTATCAGCCCGGGCGCCAGGAACGCCGGCAACGCGCCGAATTGCCCGTACACAACGGCGCCGACCAGCACCAGTTGCAAAAAGGTGTTGATCTTGCTGATATATGAAGGCCGCGCCTTGAAGCGCCCGATGCAGAAATGATAGGCGACGCCGCCGCCGACGATGACCGCGTCGCGCCCCAGCACCAGCGCCGTCAACCACCCCGGCAGCAGGCCGACCCACCACAGCGAGACAAAGGCGCCGACCAGCATCAGTTTGTCGGCCAGCGGGTCGATGAACTCGCCGACGCGGCTCTGCCAGCCGAGGCGTTTCGCCAGAAACCCGTCGAGCGCGTCGGAAAAGGCCATCAGCAGCAGCAGGCCGAACGCCGGGCGGAAATGACCGGTCAGCAGCAGCGCCGCCAGCACCGGCGTCAGCGCGAGGCGCAGGCCGGTAATCAGGTTGGGGATGGTTTTGGCTTGCATAACGAGTGCCGGAAGTGTAAAACGGCAGTTGGCCCCGCCGACAACGCGACATGGACATTTTAGCGCAAACACAAAATCCGGCGAAATGACCGGCAAAAAACCTTCCGCCGGCGCGCGCAAAATGAACTACCGCGACGCCGGCGTCAACCTCGACGCCGCCGACGCGCTGGTGCGCGCCATCCGCCCGCTGTGCGAGAGCACCCGCCGCGACGGCGTCGTCGGCGGCGTCGGCGGCTTCGCCGGAGTGTTTGAACTGCCGCTGGCGCGCTACCGCGAGCCGCTGCTGCTGACCGCGACCGACGGCGTCGGCACCAAACTGAAACTGGCGCGGCGCATGGGCCGCCACGACACTGTCGGCGTGGACCTGGTGGCGATGTGCGTCAACGACATTGTCGCGCAGGGCGGCGAACCCGTGGTGTTTCTCGACTACTTCGCGTGCGGCGCGCTTGATGTGGAAACGGCGACCGCCGTCATCGCCGGCGTCGCCGACGGCTGCCGCCAGGCCGGGGCCGCGCTGGCCGGCGGCGAGACCGCCGAGATGCCGGGCTGCTACGCCGGCGGCGAATACGACCTCGCCGGCTTCGCCGTCGGCCTCGCCGAAAAGGGCCGCCTGCCGGGCGCCGGGCGGGTGGCCGCGGGCCAGGCCGTCATCGGCGTCTCGTCCAGCGGCGTCCATTCCAACGGCTACTCGCTGGTGCACAGGATACTCGAGACCAACGGCGCGCGCCTTGATATGCGCTTCGGCGGCGCGACGCTCGGCGAGACGCTGCTGGCGCCGACGCAAATTTATGTCAAGGCGCTGCTGCCGCTGATTGAGCAGGGCCGCGTGCGCGCCCTCGCCCACATCACCGGCGGCGGCATCACCGGCAACCTGCCGCGCGCGCTGCCGCCGTTTCACCGCGCGCGCATCGGCGCCGGACAATGGACGCGCCCGGAAATCTTCGACTACCTGCAGCGCGAAGGCCGGATAAGCGACGACGAGATGCTGCGGGTCTTCAACTGCGGCATCGGCATGGCGCTGATTGCCGACGCCGCCGACTGCGACGCCATCGCGCGCGATGTCCGCGCGCACGGCCTGCAGGCGCGGCCCATCGGCGAGATTGAAAAGCAGGCCGAAGAAGAGCCGTGCGTCGTCTATGACTGAACCGCCAACCGCGGCGCGCGCGGCGCGCATCGCGGTGCTGATTTCAGGCAGGGGCAGCAACGCATGCGCGCTGATGGACGCCGCCGCAAGCGGCGCGATTGCCGGGCGCGTCGCTTGCGTCATCAGCAGTTGCGAAGACGCGCCGGGCCTGGCCGAGGCGCGGCGGCGCGGCATCGCCGCCGAAGTCGTCGCGGCGCGCGAATACCGCTCGCGCGCGGAGTACGGCGAGGCGCTGGCGGCGCGTCTTGAAGGCGCCGACCTCGTCGCGCTGGCCGGGTTTATGCAGGTGCTGGACGCCGCGTTCATCCGCCGCTTTGCGGGGCGCGTGCTGAACATCCACCCGTCGCTGCTGCCGGCCTACAAG
>RKSI01000057.1 GCA_007570905.1 Gammaproteobacteria bacterium | reverse complement strand
CCCGGTTCAAGACGAAACGCCGTCAGCCGCCCGTCCCACACGCAGCCCGAATCAAGCGCGACGCATCCCGGCAGTTGCGCGAAGCCCAGTGCCGCCCAATGGCCGAACAGCACCGTGCAGGCCGGGTCGCGGCGGTGCGGCAGTTCAAACCACGGGCGCAGGCCGTCCGGCTGCGCGCCCGGCGGCCCGGTGCATTGCATGTCCATGCGCCCGTCGGCGCCGCAAAACCGCAGCCGCGTCATCGCGTTGACAATCACGCGCAGTCGCCCGGCGCCGCGCAAACGCTCGTGCCAGCGGTCGGGCGCGTCGCCGTAGAGCGACGCCAGAAAGCCGCGGCGGTCGTCGCGCAGCGCATCGCCCACCTCCGCCGCCAGCGCGACGGCGGTTTCAATGTCCCACTGCGGCAGCAGGCCGGCGTGCACCAGAATCAATTCGCGCCGCCGGTCCACTCTCAACAGCGGCTGGCGCGCCAGCCAGTCGGTCAGTTCGCCGGCGTCGGGCGCGTCGAGCACCGCCCGCAAACCGTCATTGGCATTGCCGCCGACGCCGGCGGCGAGGCACAGCAGATGAAACTCGTGGTTGCCGAGCACGCAGCGCGCGGCGCCGCCAAGCCCCTTGACAAAGCGCAGCGTTTCCAGCGATTGCGGCCCGCGATTGACCAGATCGCCGGCAAACCACAGCTGGTCGGACGCCGGGTCAAAGCGGATTTTGTCCAGCAGGCGCCGCAAATCGGCATAGCAGCCCTGCACATCGCCGATGGCGTAGAGGCTCATCGGCAACCTGCGGGCGGGAGACGCGTCACGCGGACGCGGTGGCGCACGGCGGCGGTCAGTGCAGCGTGTGGGGCGCGGTCAGCGCGAACTCTTCGATCTCGGCCTCAAACTCGGTGCCGTCTTCGGCGAGCATCTGATAACTGCCGCGCATGGTGCCGAACGGCGTTTCCAGAACCGCGCCGCTGGTGTAACGAAAGCTGACGCCGGGGCGCAGGTACGGCTGCTCGCCGACCACGCCCTCGCCGGACACTTCCTGAACCTTCTGGTTGGAGTCGGTGATGACCCAGTGACGCGAAATCAACTGGGCCGGCACCTTGCCCTCGTTCATGATGGTGATGGTGTACGCGAAGACATAGCGGTCCCTGACCACATCGGACTGGTCTTCAAGGAACTGCGTCTCCACGCTGACATTGATGTCATACAGTTTGTTTGTCGGCATAATTCAGGCTCTCCGGGTTTCGTTGCCCTTATAGTTTACCATTTTCATAAACTGGTCAAGGCGCAGCGTGTCGGGGCGCTGGCCCGGATTCACGCCCAGCCGTTCCAGGGCGCTCCGGTCAAAAACTTCTGACAGCGCGTTGGCGGCGGTTTTGCGGCGCCGCGAGAACGCCAGCCGCAGCAGTTCGTCGAGGCGCCGGCGCGTCTGCGGCGGCGGCGCCGGCTTCGGCAGCAAACGCACAAAACCCGACACCACCTTCGGCGGCGGCGCGAACGCGCGCGGCGCGACATCAAACAGCGCCTGCGTCTCGAAACAGCACGCGCCCATCACGCTCAGGCGTGAATACTCCGCGTCGCCCGGCTGCGCCGCCAGCCGCGCGACGACCTCGCGCTGCAACATCAGGTGCATGTCGGCGATGTGTTCGTGAAAGCGCACCAGGCGAAACAGCAGCGGCGTCGAGATGTTGTACGGCAGGTTGCCGACGATGCGCAGCGCGCCGCCGAGCCGCGCGAAGTCAAATTGCAGCACATCCCCGCAATACACCCGCAGGCGTCCGGCGGGGGCTTCAAGGCGGCGCAGCCGGCGCGCCAGGTCGCGGTCTATCTCAATGGCGGCGACGCGCGCGGCGCTCGCCAGCAAAGGCCGCGTCAGCGCGCCGTCGCCGGGGCCGATTTCAACGATGCGGTCGGCGGCGGCGGGGGCGATGCTGTTTATGATGCGCGCCACCACCGCCGGGTCGCGCAGAAAATGCTGGCCGAAGCGCTTGCGCAGGGGTTTGCGCGGCGGTTCAGTCATCGCACAACTGCACGGCGCGGCGAACCGCCGCCGCCAGACTCGACGCCGACGCGCGGCCACTGCCGGCGAGTTCCAGCGCCGTGCCGTGGTCCACCGATGTGCGAACAAACGGCAAACCCAGCGTGATGTTCACGGCCTCGCCGAAACCGGCGTGCTTGACGACCGGCAGTCCCTGGTCGTGGTACATCGCAACGACGACATCGCAGCGGCGCAGCGCTTCGGGCGTGAACGCGGTGTCGGCGGGCAGCGGCCCGCGCAAATGCATTCCGGCCTTCTTCATCCGCTTGATGGCCGGCGCGATAACGGCCTCTTCCTCGCGTCCGAGGCAGCCCATCTCGCCGGCGTGCGGGTTGAGGCCGCACACGGCCAGCCGCGGCGCCGCAATCCGGAAGCGTTTTTGCAAATCGGCGTGGACCACCGACAGCGTCGTCTCAAGGCGCTCGCGCGTCAGCGCGCCCGCGACCGCCGCAAGCGGCAAATGCGTCGTCGCCAGCGCGACGCGCAGTTTGCCCGCCTCCAGCAACATCACGCCGTGCGCGCCGGCGCGCGCCGCGAGGTATTCGGTGTGGCCGCTGAAATCGGCGCCGGCGCGGATGACGGCGGCCTTGCTGACCGGGCAGGTCGCCAGCGCCGAATAACGACCGGCGAGGCAGCCGTCCACCGCGCCGTCTATCATTTCCAGCACATATTCCGCGTTGCGCGAATCCAGCCGCCCGTCGGTTGCCGGCGCCTTCAGCGCGACATGGCGCACCGCGAGACGCCCGTCGCCGGCGTGCCTGCGCGGCGCGCCACCGGCGTCGTCCAGCGACACCGCAACGCCGAGTTGCGCGGCGCGGCGGCGCAACAGATGGATGTCGCCCGCGACGACGACGCCGGCGTCAAACGCAGTGTGCGCCAGCGCCAGCGCGATGTCCGGGCCGATGCCGGCAGGCTCGCCCGATGTGACGATGACGCTTTTCATGGCGCGCGGGCGCGGCGCGCGGGCCGGTCACAGCCGGATATCGACATAGCGCCGCTCGCGCAGGCGCAGCATCCACGAGCGCAGTTCCTCTTCGGATTTTCTCCGGCGAATCTCGGCGACGGCCTGCCGCCGCCATGTCTCGTCGCCGATGTTGTGCTCGCGCACGCCCAGCACCTGCAGCAGATGCCAGCCGAAGGAACTGCGAAACGGGCCGACAATCTCGTCGCGCGGGCTGCTTTGCATTTTCTCGGCGACCTCGGCCACCATGCTTTTCGGCGACACCCAGCCGAGGCTGCCGCCCTTGAAACTGCTGCCGGGGTCCTGCGAGTAGCGCCTCGCGTATTTGCCGAAGTCGCCGCCGTTGTCGAGGCGCTTCTTGATGGCGCGCAGTTTTCTGCGCACGACCGCGTCGGTGTCCATGGCGTTCGGCGCAATCAGGATATGCCGGGTGTTGTATTGCCTCTCGACCGCCGCCGGCAGGTTGCCGCCGCGCTTGCCCTCGAGTTTGTACAGATAAAGCGCCGCGGCGGTGCGGATGAACGGCGAGAATTCGCCGATGTCCATTTGCGGCGCGCGCGCGGCGAGAGACGCCGGCAAATCTTCGGCGCGCCGCCAGTCGAAGTCCCTGAAACGCACGCCCTTGCGGTCGCGCGCCGCGCGCCGCGCGACGCGCCCGAAGCCGCCGCCGTCGCGCGCCTTGTCGCGCAACTGCCTGAGCCACGCCCTGGCCCTGTCGCGCGCTTCCTCGTCCGCCGGCAGCGCCACTCCGACGCGGGTGAAGCGGTATTCAAACTCAATGTCGCGCTCGCTCATGTAATCCTCAATCTCCTTTTCGGTAACCTCAATCTTGTCAATCACCTCGCGCTGGCGCAACTGGCCGATGATGACCTGCTCGCGCACATTCTCGCGGAAACCGGCGTAATCGCCGCCCTCGCTCTCAACCTGCTCTTTCAACTGCGCCAGCGACAACTGGTTGCGGGCGGCGAGGTTTTCCATCGCCTGGTCCAGTTGCGGCTCGGTAACGACGACGCCGCGGCGCGCGGCCTCCTGCAGTTGCAGTTTCTTGACTATCAGTTCCTGCAAAGCCTGCGACGCCAGCACTTTTTCCGGCGGCATTTCCGCGCGCCGCTCTTCCATCATGCGCCGCAGGCGCGCGACGGCGACGGCCAGTTCGCGGCGGGTGATAATCTCGTCGTCAATAACGGCGGCGATGCGGTCAAGCGTTCGCTCGGCGGCGTGCGGCGCCGGCGCCGGCGCCAACGCCAACGCCGCCGCCGGCAGCGCCGCCAGGACCGCTTTCAGTCCGCTCACCGCCCTGCCCCGCGTTCAGCGCGCGCCGTAGCCGGGCACCCGCTGCTCGAGCAGGTCGGCGATGCTGTCGCCGATGTCGCCCAACCCGCGGATGCTGAATTGAAAGCCGACGAAGGTGTCGTAATCAAGGTCGCCGCCGGAGATTGCGCCGCCCGGATTGTCCACATCCTTCAGCCGCCGCTGCGCCGCCAGCCGCAAACTCCAGCAGCAACTGCGGTATTCAACGCCGCCGAAAGTGTGCAGGCCGGCGTCGCCGCGAAGGTCGCGCGACGCGCTGGCGAACAAATCCCAGCGCTCGCCCAGCGGCAGGCCGAAACTGGCGCCCGCCTGCTCAAAATCACTCTCGCGGTATCGGTGGAACAGGTTGGCGACCGGGCCGCGCCCGCGACGCGCGCGCAGCGACAGTGAGGTGGTGTGCCTGGAACGGGCGTCCCCGCCGGTGTCCCACACCAGCGACGATGCAAGGCGCAGTTTGTCGTTGAGGTTCAGCGCGAACTCGCCGGCCATGCCGGAGTGGCTGTCGTCGCTCCGCCCGCCGGCGGCGAGGTGCACGCGGCGGTCGCGGAAATAAAACGCCCGGCCAAGGCTCAGCCGCAGCGCCTCGCGCCCGCTCTTGCGGTGCAGCAGGCGCGAGGTCAGCGCCAGCGTCAGGCGGTCGGCGTCGCCGATGCGGTCGAGGCCGTTGAAGCGGTTCTCGTCAAACAGGCGGCTGAAACGGAACTCGGCCTCGTCGGTGTCAAACAGCGGGATGTCGTCCTGGCTGCGGCGCGGAATGTTGAGGTAAAACAACTCCGGCTCTATGGTGTGGCGGTAGCGCCCGGCGGACAGGTTTTTGCCGAACACCAGGCCGGTGCGAAGGCTGTACGCCGGCAGCGTGCGTTTCAGCGTTGCGCCGCGGTGGATTTTGTACTGCGTGTGGTTGAGCGCCAGCGCCGGCGTGAAATGAAAGCCGGCGCGGTGATACGCCCAGTTAACCGCGGCGCGGTTGTGAAAGCGGTTGCCGCGCGCAAAAGACTCGCCGCCGATGAGTTCGTATTTGTGCGCGAACTGCGTCACGCCGGAATGCAGGTGGAAATTCAGGCGCGACCCCGGCGGGCTGAAATGCCTCGCAACCGAGAACGCCGGGCGCTTTTCATATGGCCGGCGGTTTCGCGGCGCGCTGTCGTCGGCGCGCTGGAGTTTCTCGGTGAGAAAGCGGAATTGCCAGCCGCGCCAGGACCAGGCGCTGTCGAGCGCGCTGCGCAGGTAGGATTCGCTGAAAATGTCGAAGCCGCCGGGCAGGTCTTGCAGGTATTCCTTGTCCGACACCTGCTGCCAGTTCGCGTCGAGCGAGAAATAGTCGCCGAAGCCGGCGCGGTGGTTGAACGAGATGAAGTGGCGCTCGCCGTCGTACTCGTCGTCGTCAAGCCAGGCCGCTTTCAGGACGCCGCGGTCGTTCGGGTAAAGGTAGCGGTATTTGGCGTTCAACTGGACGCCGCGCTCGGAGTAATAGTGCGGCGTCAGCACCGCGTCGTGGTTGGGCGCGAGGTTCAGGTACAGCGGCAGCGCGAATTCCTCGCCGGAATCGCTGGAGCGGCCGATCTTCGGCGTCAGCAGCCCGCTCTTGCGTTCGCGCGACACGCGGTAGCGCGGCAGGTAGAAGACCGGCACGCCGGCGACATGCAGCCACACATCTTTGGCCAGGCCGCTGCCTTCGGCGATGTCGAGCGTCAGTTCATTCGCCGACATGAACCACACCGGGTCGGGCGCGCCGCAATTGGAATACATCACATTGCCCTGCGCCCTGACGCGCTGCGTGTCCGGATTGTGAACGACGCGGTCGGCGCGCACCTTGTCCCCGCCGCGCTCAATCTGCACATTGCCCTGCAGCGACGCCGCGCCGTCGCGGCGCGCGATGGCGCGTTCGGCGGTGATCTTGACTTCGCCGTTGCCGGCGCCGCGCAGCGGACAGTCGGCGGGGACATCCGCGGCATCGGCGGCCATGGCGTGCGGGCCGAACACGGCCAGTGCGAACCACAACGCCGCCATGCGGCGGGCGGCCCAAAACACCGCCATGCGGCGAACGCGCCAAAAACCCGCCATGCGGCGAACGCGCCAAAAACCCGCCATGCGGCGGGAGGGGGCTTGCGGCGGGCAAAATCTGGCGGGTTTCATCGAAAGATGTCCTGGTTTTGCTGTTGGCGGACGGCGGGCCGGCGACGGCGCCTGCTTGTGCTTCGGGGCGGATACCGGACAACGGCGGCATAATAGCACAAAATATCGGATAATAGCCGCTGGCACAAAGGATTTGAGGAATGCAAATGCCCCAGAAAATCTTGTCGGGCGCGGTGGTGGCGGTGACGGCCGTCGTCATCGCCAGTTTGCTGTCGTGGCTGCGACCGCAGGAAGCGCCGAAGAAACCGAACGAGACGCTGCGCCTCGTCGAGGTCGGCGAGACGGTCGCGCGCGAGGTCACGCCGAGTCACCTGCTGACCGGCCGCTTGCAGCCGGTCACGGTCAGCGAACTGCGGTTTGAAGTCGCCGGGCGCGTCGTCGCCGAGAATGTCGAGGTCGGCGAGCGCGTGCGCCGCGGCCAGGTGCTGCTGCAACTCGACGACAGCGATTACCGCGACGCGCTGGTGCAGGCGCAGACGCGCCTTGAACTGGTCGGCAAGAAACTCGAACGCGACGCGCAACTGCTTGAACTGGCCGCGCAGAATGTCGAACTTCGCAAACGCGAGGTGAAACGCATCGAGGGACTGGGCAAAAAGAACCTGGCGTCGCCGTCGCTGCTCGACGCCGAGCGCGAGAAACTGGTGAACCTGCAATCCGAGCGGGTGCGGCTGCACCACGCCACCGAAGAGGGCCGCCTGAATGTGCGCCTGAACCGCAGCCTGCGCGACCAGGCGCAGCGCAACCTCGACCGCACGCAACTGCGGGCGCCTTTTGACGGCACCGTCAACCGGCTTGAGGCCGAAATCGGCGACTATGTCGGCAGGGACGCGGTGGTCGCCGAACTGGTCATGAAAGACCAACTCGACCTGCTGCTGAACCTCAGCAACGAACAGGCCGGCCCGCTGCGACTGGGGCTGACGCTCGATGTCGCCGTCGGCGGGCGCACATACACCGGCACGCTGGTGTCGCTGCAGGCCGACCCCGACCGCGACACCTACACCCACGCCGCGAGGGTGCGGCTTGAAGGGCGCGGCCTGCAAGCCGGCGCCGCCGCGCAGACGCGCGTGCCGGGGGCGCTGCGCTCCGCTGTCGTGGCGGTGCCGGTGACGGCGGTGCAGTATGTCAACGGCCAGCCGTTCCTGTTCGTCGAGGAAGACGGGGTCGTGCTGCGCCGCCGCGTCACGCTGGGCGAGCGCTCCGGCGACGACATCATCGTTGAAAGCGGCCTGCGCCCCGGCGAGCGGATTGTGCTGCGCGATGTCGAGGGGCTGGGCGACAACCAGCGGGTCATCGTGCGCAAGGCGCAGCACGGGACGCCGGGGCACAGCGCCGAACGCTGACGGGCCGTGACCGAATTCTCGATAAAAAACCCGCTCATCGTCAATTTCCTGCTGGCCGCGATTGTCGTCATCGGCGTGCTGTCGTGGCGCTCGATGCCGCAGGAGATGTTCCCGATTATCGAGCGGGATCTGGTCGAGATACGCACCAAATTCGACGGCGCGCCGCCGATAGAAATAGAGCGCCAGGTCACCATTCCCATAGAGAAGGAAGTCGAGAACTTCGACGAGGTGGATGAAATCCGCTCGACCAGCCTTGAGGGCCTTTCCACCGTGGTCCTGAAACTGAAGCCGGGCAGCAACATCGACGAGGTGGTGCGCGAGGCGCGCTCGGCGGTGGACGCGATGGACGACCTGCCGGAAGACATCGATACGCCGCGCATCCGCCGCATCAAGTCCAACTTCCCGGTGCTGAGCGTCAGCGTCTATGGCGATGTCTCCGAGGCCGACCTGATTGAAAACGGCAAGCGCGTCAAGAAACTGCTGCAGAAGATCGACGGCGTAGCCGGCGTCAACATCGCCGGCGAGCGCGAGTGGGAAGTGTGGGTGACGGTGGACCCGTACGAAATCGCCGCGCGCAATGTGTCGCTGTCGGAAATCCGCGCGGCGCTGGCGTCCAACCTGATGGACCAGCCGGGCGGCTCGCTGTCGGCGGTGGAGGGCGACATTCAACTGCGCGGCGTCAGCGCGGCGCCGGACATCGAGGCGGTGAAGGACATCGCCATCCGCGCCGGCGCCGGCGGCGGCCAGTTGCGAATCGGCGACATCGCCGATGTCGGCATGCGCCTGGAAATGCTGCAAACGCGCGCGCGGTTCAACGGCAGGGCGTCGCTGAACCTGATTGTCACGAAAGACGCCGAAGCCTCGACCATCAAGGTCGCCGACGAAATCAAGACGCTGCTGAAAGACCTCGCCGCGCAACTGCCGCCGGCGGTGCGCGCAGGCTACCACAGCGACCTTTCCATTTATGTCAAGACGCGCCTGCAAACGGTGTTCTCGTCGGGGCTGATTGGCCTGACGATGCTGCTGCTGTCGCTTTACCTGCTGCTTAATTTGCGGGTCGCCGTCATCACCGCGCTGGGGATTCCGGTTTCCTTTCTGGTCGCGGTCATCTGCCTTAAGTATTCGGGCTTCACCATCAACATGGTGTCGCTGTTCGCGTTTCTGATTGCGCTCGGCATGATAGTGGACGACGCCATCATCATCACCGAGAACATCTACCGCCACATTGAGGAGGGCGAGCCGGTGATGCAGGCGGCGCTGCGCGGAACGCGCGAGGTCATCGCGCCGGTGTGCGCCTCGACGCTGACGACCATCGCCGCGTTTCTGCCGATCTTCGCCATCGGCGGCACCATGGGGCAGTTTGTCATCGTCATTCCGATTGTCGTCAGCGCCGCGCTGCTCGGCTCGCTGATTGAGGCGCTGCTGATTCTGCCGGCCCACGCCAACCTGATTCTGCGTGGCCGCGCGGCGGCGGTGGCGGCGACGACGGCGACGGCGCAGTTGTCGGCGGCGGCGACCGCCGCGCCGCCGGCAAGCGCGGACGGCGGCGGCGCGCGGACGCCGGGCCGCTGGCACGAGTTTCTCGGCCACTACCGGCGCTACCTGCGGTGGGCCGTCAAGAACCGCTACCTGGTCAGCGTCATCGCCGTCTGCGTGCTGGCGGTGGCGCTGACCGTCGCCGTCACCCGCGTGCCGTTCCAGCTCTTCGGGCATGTCGAGGTGGACCAGTTCTTCGTCAACATAGAGGCGCCGAACAATTACAGCATAGAAGAGGCGGGCGCGCTGGCCGAGACCATAGAGGGCGAAATCCTGGCGGCGTTTGAGGGCCACGAAGAGGAACTGGATGTGCTGCTGACCAACATCGGCCTGCTGCTGGAGGGGCGCATCCAGCGCTCCAAGATAGGCGAGAACTACATCCAGTTTTCCGTCACGCTGGAACGGCGCGAACCGCGCGGCTTTGTCGAGAAATTCGTGGTGCCGCTGGTCAGCCTGAAGTTCGACCGCCAGGGGCGGCGCAAGCGCGACACCGAGTCCATCATCGCGCTGGTGCGCGAGCGCGTCGGGCGCCTGCCGGGCGTCAAGCGCTTCTCGATTCTGCGAACCGAGGCCGGCCCCGCCGGTTCCGATGTCTCCATCAGCCTCGCCGGGCCGGACCTGGAAACGCTTGAAAACTACGCCGGCGAGATGGAGAGTTTTCTGTCCACGCTGCAGGGCGTCAGCGACGCGCGCCACGACATGGAGCCGGGCAAACTGGAATTCAGGTACCGCCTGAACGAACACGGGCGGCGGCTCGGGCTGACGCAGCGCCAGATCGCCGAGGCGGTGCGAACCGGCTATCTGGGGCTGGAAACGGTGCATGTCAACTGGGGCGACGAGCGCTACCCGGTGCGCCTGATTTTCACCGAGGACATCCGCAACGACAGCAGCCGCCTGGCCGAACTGCCGATTACGCTCGCCGACGGCAAGGTGGTGTATTTCAGCGAAGTGGCCGACATGCAACTGGACCGCGGCTTCAACCAGTTGATACGCCTCGACGAGCGGCGCATCGCCACCGTGGACGCCGAGATTGACCCGAAAAAGACCACCGCGCTGCAAATCTACGACGCCGTGAGCGAGCACTTCACGCCGATTTACCAGGCGCGGCCCGGCTACCAGATGGTGTACCGCGGCGAGAAAAAAGAGGCGTCGGAATCGTTCGCCGGCATCTTCGAGGCCGGCGTCATCGCGCTGTTCCTGATACTCTTCATCCTGGTCGTGCTGTTCCGCTCGCTGATTGACCCGCTGCTGATTATCCTGACCATTCCGTTCGGCATGGTCGGCGTCGTCTTCGGCCACCTGCTGCTCGGCTACAACCTGCAATTCGTCTCGGTCATCGGCATCCTCGCGCTGAGCGGCATCATCGTCAACGACTCGCTCATCATGATTGACTGCATCAAGCGCATGCGGCGCGAAGGCAAGACGCGCGAGGACGCGGTGGTGCTGTCGAGTTGCCGGCGCTCGCGCCCCATCCTGCTGACCACGGTGACGACCTTTCTCGGCGTGTCGCCGCTGATTTTCTTCGCCAGCGGCCAGACCGCGTTCCTGTCGCCGATGGCCATCAGCCTCGGCTTCGGCCTGGTCGTCGCGACGATGCTGATACTGGTCGTGCTGCCGTGCTTCTACCTCGTCGCCGACGACCTGAAAACGGCGCTGATGGCGGCCCGGCGCCGCGCAAGCGTGGGCGTTTCGTGACGCGCGTCATCACCCTCAACGCCAACGGCATTCGCTCGGCTTCATCCAAGGGCTTTTTCGACTGGCTGCGGGCGCAGAAGGCCGACTTCGTCTGCATCCAGGAACTGAAGGCGCAGGTCGGGCAGTTGAGCGACGCCGTGTTTCATCCGCCGGCCTGGCACTGCCATTACCACGACGCGCGCAACAAGAAAGGCTACAGCGGCGTTGCGCTGTATTCGCGGCGCCGCCCCGACGATGTCATCGAGGGCTTCGGCAGCGACGAGTTCGACCGCGAGGGGCGCTACATCGAGGCGCGGCTCGGCGCGCTGTCGGTGGTGTCGCTCTACGCGCCGTCCGGCTCGTCCGGCGACGAGCGCCAGCAGGCCAAGTTCCGCTTTCTCGACGAGTTCGGGCGCCATCTGGTGAAACTGAAACGGCGGCGGCGCGACTACATCATCTGCGGCGACTGGAACATCGCGCACAAGAAGATTGACCTGAAAAACTGGCGCGGCAACCTCAAGAACTCCGGCTTTCTGCCGGAGGAGCGCGCGTGGATGGAGCGCCTGTTCGGGCCGCTCGGCTACAACGACGCGTTCCGCGAAGTCTGCGCGGAACCCGATCAATACACCTGGTGGTCGAACCGCGGGCGCGCGCGCGAGAACAATGTGGGCTGGCGCATCGACTACCAGGTCACCTCGCCGCGGCTGCGCGGCGCGGCGGTGCGCGCGGCCATTTACACCAAACGGCGCTTCTCCGACCACGCGCCGCTGACGCTGGACTACGACCTGGACACTTGAACGACCGCGCCGCGACACTCCGCGTCTATGCCGACGCGCGCCTGGCGAAGGTGCTGCTGATTGGCGTCATCAGCGGTTTCCCGTGGGTTCTGATTAGTTCGCTGGCGTCGCTGTGGCTCGGCGACGAGGGCTACAGTCTGAGTTCCATCGGCTTGTTCGGCTACGCCTTCTCGTTCTACGCGCTTAACTTTCTGTGGGCGCCGCTGCTCGACGCCGTGCGCATCCCGTGGCTGACGCGCCGCCTCGGCCACCGCCGCGCATGGATTGTCGTTATGCAGGCCGTGATTCTGGTTGCGACGACGGCGATGTACTGGCTGTCGCCCGCCGCCGGCCTGTGGCATGTCGCCGTCGCCGTCGCCGTCATCGCCGCGGCGTCGGCGACGCAGGATGTGGCGATTGACGCGCTGCGCATCGAACTGGTGGGCAAGAGCGAGACGGCGCTGGTGGCGGCGGCGGCGGCGATGGCGACCGTCGGCTGGTACACCGGCTACAACGCCGGCGGCGCCGCCGCGCTTTATTGCGTGGACTGGCTGAAGACCGCCGGCGCCGCCGAGCCGTGGCAGACGACCTATTTGCTGATGACGCTGTTTGTCGTCGCCTGCAACGCCGGGCTGATGTTCGTGCGCGAGGCCGGCGGCGAGGAACGCGACGCCGCGCAGGCGCGCGCGCGCCGCGACGCGCTCGGGCGGATGCCGGCGGCGGGCCATGCCGAGGCGCGCGCGGCGACGCGCGCGGCGGCGTGGCTGGTGGCGAGCGTGTGGGAGCCGCTCGCCGACTTCTTCCGCAGCAACGGCGCGCGCACGGCGCTGACGCTGCTGGGCTTTGTGTTCCTGTTCAAGATCGGCGAGGCGTTTCTGGGGCGGATGTCGCTGCTGTTCTACCGCGATGTCGGCTTCAGCGAGGCCGACATCGCAACCTACTCCAAGTTAATCGGCTGGGGCACCATCAGCGTGTTCGCCGTCATAGGCAGCCTGTTCAGCGTGCGCTTCGGCCTGTTCCGCGGGCTGCTGATTTGCGGCATCGCAATGGCCTCGACCAACCTGCTGTTCGCATGGCTCGCCGCCGTCGGCCCCGACCGCACGCTGTTCGCCGCCGCCGTGATACTCGACCAGTTCACCACCGCCATCTCCACCGTCGCCTTCGTCGCCTTCATCTCGCAGTTGTGCGGGCGCGTCTATACCGCCACGCAATACGCGCTGCTGGCGTCGCTCGGCAACCTCGCGCGCACCACGCTGTCGGCGCACAGCGGCCAGTTGGTGGACGCCCTCGGCGGCGCCTGGGAACAATTTTTCATCATCACCGCCCTGATGGTGCTGCCGGCCCTGACCCTGCTGCTGGCAGCCCGCAAAAAACTGGCGGGATACTTCACGCGGCCCGGATAGGCGGGTGTGTTTTATGTAACAAGTTCCCCATACTCTTTCTTAACCGCATGTAATTTCTTTGTGGCGCTCCATTTTGCCTTAATGACACCTTCAATCTGCTTTACGATGGCATCGCCTGCGGCAAAGTCCTTGAAGAACGGCAACCTCAATTCCTGCCATCTGCCGGCTATGTTGGGGAGCGTTGTTTCAATCAACACTTTGTTGAACGCTTGCATCGCCACCAAGCGGTGTGACAGCAGGTAGAGAAGGTAATGCGGAGTAAGGCCATACTCGTTGTCTTTTTTGACCCTCAAAACAAGTATTTCTCTGGTAAGCAGCACATCAACATCATATGGCGAGACCATTGCCACGCTTCCAATGCGGTAACTGCCGCGCCTTACATACAGTATGTCGCCAACCCGCAAGTTCTTGTTTCCCCCCTTTACACTCCTGTATATATTCTCGGGTATGCTTGATGTCGGGTCTTTGTAAATCTCCCAATTGACGATGTCTTTAACACGGATGTACGGGAACTCACCCCTGCCTTTATATTCAGCCGGCGGCGAACCATGGCCGTCAAAGAATTGGACAGCCTCCTTGTCAATCAGCTCTTTAACAGAGACTAGATTGAACCCTTTCTTCTTCGCTATCTTTTCCACTTCATCATCTCTCGTTTGCCAATAGTATCTCGGGACAAAGATATTTCCCTTTTTCACCCGACCCGCCTCAACAGAGAAAATGTAGTTCTTTCTGTTTGACTTAATCTCTTCCATAATCAGCCTGACATCATCCCACAATTGCTCTCGATCAATTTTCTGGGTGACAGGGTCCCAGCGATATATCTCCTTGCCTTGATGGTCATGCCCCATCTCTTCCGCCACCGCAAAATTGATGCTTTTATCCTGCGTTTTTCCTTTCTGCAGAATAATTGCTATGCACTTTGCGTTGTTATTGGGCCTGAAAGTATTGTGCGGCAGATCAATTACCCATTTGATATTGTGCCGTTCCATGTACTGCATTATCGGCCTTGCGCTCGGCGCATGGAAATATGTCTCCGGCAAGATAATCCCCATGATGCCGCCATCCTTGAGGAAGTCCAAACTTCTTTCAATAAACAATATTTCCGGGCGCATTTCAGTATGCCTTTTGCCGGTTTTCACATACTTGTCTCCCTCCTTTTTCCATTTGTTCGCCAATTCATACTGCGCCAACTTCTCCTCCCCCACAACTTTTATATCTTTGCCGAAAGGAGGGTTCGTCAGCAACACATCAAATTTCCCAAACTCTATGCCTTGGGCTGTTGTCCCTTTCCAGTTGTTTCGCACTTCCAGGCTGTCTTCACAGAATATTCCGCCTTTGCCATCGCCTATGATGGCCATATATGCTTTGGCAACCTTGCTGAGGAAGGCGTCTTTTTCGATGCCTCTGATATTTTTGATTGCAGCCGCTTGCTTTTCCTCTTGCAATGCCAATTCGGACCAGTCGTATTCCTTGGCCTGATTTTCCAGGCAATCCCAGATGTATTTAAGGCTTTCAACAAGAAAGCCGCCTGAGCCGCACGCAGGATCAATCACCAATTGGTCCGGGCGCGGTTTTATAATTTCGACCATCAGGTTGACCACATTCCGCGGGGTGAAAAACTGCCCTTGCCCGCCTTTCAGCGCATAACCTATGAATGTTTCAAAAGCATCCGCTATGACATCTCTCTCGGACGAGGTCAGGCAATAATTTTGCAATTCGCCGACAATATAAGTGATTGACTTGTTGTCAAGGTCAATTTTGTCGCTGAAATCTATGACCTCGCTATATTTGGCTTTTACATTCTCAAAAATCTTTTTTATTCTTTCTGCAATGTCTTCGCTGTCTTCATCCACACCGGCGCGAAAGGTCACCATTTCATCTTTCCTGGTGAACCTTTCATCATATATCTTGCAGAAAATCACATTGATTAGTTGCTGAGCCAGCATCTCGTCCCTGGTGGCGCCAACGGTATTCGCAGCCAAATGGCTCCGGATAGTCCGGAAAACTACTTTCAAGTTATGCGGGATTGCCAAATCCCTCCGCCTGAACCGGCCAATATCCTCCAACCGCTCGCCGTTTCTGGGGATGTTGGGGATTTCCGGGAAAAGAACCTCGCCATCTTTCTCATACTTTCTTATGAAGAGTCTTTCTTCCCCATTGAACCAAACCCCCAATTTTGCCTTGGAAAATCGGAGGTAGTCCTGGAGTTGCTTCAGACCGTCTTTCTTCGTCTTTCTTTTGCATTCAACAACAATGAACAGGCTGTCGTCTGACTTGCCGGCGCAGAGAGGAGCCGCCGGGCGCCATTGCCCGGCGGCGGGCTATTGGGCGTTGGCGGCGACCAGTTTCAGTTTGTCGAGCGCGGCGCCGACCTGGTTGTCGTAGGCGAGCCACGCCTTCAGGTTGGCGCGGCGGCTGATTTTGGAGCGCGCCTCTTTTTCCTCTTCGGTCAGCGCAATCGGCTCCAGTTCAATGTCGGGCGCGATGCCGACTTCGTGAATTGAACGGCCCGACGGCGTGTAATACCGCGCCGTCGTCAGTTTCAGCGCGCTGCCCTCGTCCAGTTGCTGGATAATCTGCACCGACGCCTTGCCGAACGAGCGGGTGCCCATGACGACGGCGCGCTTCAGGTCTTGCAGCGCGCCGGCGACGATTTCCGACCCCGACGCCGAGCCTTTGTCTATCAGCACCACCAGCGACGACGCGCCCGAGCGGTCGCCGGTGCTGGACTTGTATTCCACCGCCGCGTTGCGGTGCCTGCCCTTGGTATAGACAATCAAACTCTGGTCGCCCAGGAAGATGTCGGCGACGCGCACCGCCTCGGCCAGCACGCCGCCGGGGTTGCTCCTGAGGTCGAGAATCAGGCCGCGCAGGGGCCGCTTATTTTCGCTCACCAGGCCGCCGAGCAGCGCCAGCATGTCCTGCGATGTGCGCTCCTGGAACCTGGAAACCCGGATGTAGCCGAAGTCCGGCTCGAGCAGCGTCGCGCGCACGCTCTTGATCTTGATCTCGGCGCGCGTCAATTTTATGGTCAGCGGTTCGTCGGCGCCTTCGCGCAGCACCGTCAGCGTGACCTCGGTGCCGATCTGCCCGCGCATCAGGTCCACCGCCTCCGACAGCGTCATGCCCTTGACCACCTTGTCGTCAATCTGGCCGATGAGGTCGCCGGCGGCGATGCCGGCGCGTTGCGCGGGCGTGTCGTCAATCGGCGCGATGACCTTGACAAAGTCGCCCTCCATGTCCACCTCGATGCCGAGGCCGCCGAACTTGCCGGTGGTGCCGATTTGCATGTCCTTGTAGGACTGCTCCTTCACATAGACGGAATACGGGTCGAGTTCGCCCAACATGCCGTTGATGGCGCCCTCAATCAGTTTCTCGTCGGCCACCTCGTCAACATAACTGCTCTTGACGCGCGCGTAGATGTCGCTGAACAAGCGCAGTTCCTTGACCGGGAGTTTGACATTGGCCGAAGGCGACTCGTAGGTGACGCCGCCGAACGCCGCCACCACCAGCACCGCCAGCGCGAACGCGAGCAGTTTGTGCCTGAATGTTTCTCTGTTTTTCATTTGTTCTCTCTTGTGGTCCGGGAAAACCGTGGCGTTTCATTATAAAGGATTCACCCGGCGGTGCATTGCGTGTGCGGCGGCGGGGCGCGCGGCGCGGCGGCGGCGGGCCGGAAACGGCGCCCGACCCTTGTTTTTCAAGGCAAAACGGGGCTTGGCGCGTTTCTTGCTTTTATACAGGGCAGGAGAACCCAAACCATCAAAACCAAGGGGGTCATGATGAAACTTTTCCAATCCTTGCGGGCCGTGACGGCCCTGTCCATCGCCGCGCTGGCGGCGGCGCCGCATCCGGCGGCTGTCGCCGGCGACGGCGAAGGCTATGAACTGGCGGTTTCCGCCAATGTCGGCTTTCTGTCGCAATACATTTTCCGCGGGCTGAAACAATCCCATTCCGCCGCCAACGGCGGGATTGATGTGGAATACGGGCCGTTCTACATCGGCGCCTGGGCCGCCGACCTGCGGTCGGAGGAGGAAGGCGGCACCGGCGGCGGCGCCGAGTATGACTTGTATGCGGGCGCGTCGTTCGCGGTGCACGACATCGCGACGCTCGGCGTCGGCTACACGACCTACCAGTACACCGACCACTTCGACGACGAATACAACGAAGTCAACCTGACTTTGGG
>RKSI01000012.1 GCA_007570905.1 Gammaproteobacteria bacterium | reverse complement strand
CGCCATCTTCTGCCTCATCTTCGCGTGGAATGAATACGCCTTCGCGCTGCTGCTGACTTCCGGCGAAGCGCAGACCGCGCCGCCGTTCATCCCCGTCATCATCGGCGAAGGCGGCTTGGACTGGCCGGCCGTGGCCGCCGGCACCACTTTGTTTTTGTTGCCGATTATCACCTTCACCGTGTTGCTGAGGAATCAACTCCTGCGCGGCATCACCTTCGGCGCGATTCGTAAATGAACGCCGACCACGCGCGCATGAACAGCACCGGCGCCGGCATGAAACGGCGCGCATGGTTTCGCCGCGGCCCGTGCGAGGGCGCGGCCGCGACTCTCATCATCGCCGGCATCGTCATGATGATGCAGCCGTTCTCGATGCTGTTATACACCTATTCTTTCGTCACCATCCTGACCGGCACCTTAGGGTTTGTCGTGGTCAGTCATTTTCCGAAGTAGGCGGCGAGTCGTGGCCGAAATCCGCATCGAAAACTTGCACAAAGCCTACGGCGAGTTCACCGCCGTGCGCGATTCCAGTTTCACCGTGCGCGACGGCGAATTCTTCGTCATGTTGGGTTCGTCCGGCTGCGGCAAGACCACCACGCTGCGCCTCATCGCCGGGCTGGAGTTTCCGTCTTACGGGCGAGTCTTTCTCGACGGCGAGGATGTGACCGCCAAGCCCGGCTCCCAGCGCGACATCGCGTTCGTGTTTCAGTTGTTCGCGCTGTATCCGCACATGAATGTCGAGAAAAACCTGTCCTTTCCGCTGCGCGTGCAGCGTCTGCCGCGCAGAGTCGTGCGCGAAAAAGTCGCGGAAGTTGCGACCATGTTGCGCATCACCCACTTGCTGAAATCGCCGGTCGGCGCGCTGTCATCCGGCGACCGCCAGCGCGTCGCGCTGGGCCGCGCGCTGGTGCGCGAGGCCAAGGCGTTTTTGATGGACGAACCGTTGGGCGCGCTGGACGCCGAGTTCAGGGACCTGATGTGCGGCGAGTTGCGGCAGTTGCATGAGCGCATTCGCGCCACCACCGTCTATGTCACCCACGACCAGGTTGAGGCCATGGCCATGGCCGACCGCATCTGCATCATGGACCACGGCGAAATCCTCCAAATCGGCAGCCCGCTGGAGGTCTACGCCCGGCCGGCCACGCGCTTCGTCGCCGGTTTCATCGGCTCACCGTCGATGAATTTCCTGCCGGCCAAAGGCGACTTGCCGGCCGGCGCGGACGCCATCGAAGTCGCGGCCGGTCGCGTGCCGATTCCCCGCCTCATCGACGCGCTGCCCGGCGAAGCGTTAGTCGGCGTGCGCCCGGAACACCTGTCGCTGTCCGATGACGGCGACATCCGCGGGCGCATCTTCGCGGTGGAATACATGGGCGCGAAGCAGTTGCTCACTGTCGACACCGCGTCCGGGCGGCTGCGGTTGAAAGCCGGCAACCGGGTGAAGGCGGCGGTCGGCGAAAGCGTGGGCTTGAAGTTCGACCGCGACTCGTTAATCGTGTTCGATGCCGGCAGCGGCGTTGCGGCCAGGAGCGCACCGTGCAATTCAGTCGACCGCCGGGACGCCCGCCATGGGTATTCGCTGTATCCGCACTACACGGTGTTTGATAACATGGCGTTTCCGCTGCGCGCGCCGGGCCGCGGTTTGTCCGCCGCCGCCATCCGCCGCCGCGTCGCGGAGGTGGCGGAGATGTTGCGCATCGCCGACAAACTGGAGCGCAAAGTGACGCAACTGTCCGGCGGCGAGATGCAGCGCGTGTCCATTGGCCGAGCGTTGGTGCGCGCGCCGAAGTTGTTTTTGATGGACGAGCCGTTGTCCTCGCTGGACGCCAAACTGCGCGAAGACCTGCGCGTTGAACTCAAACGCATTCAGCGCGACTTGGGCGCGACCATGCTGTATGTGACGCACGACCCGTTGGAAGCGATGACCTTGGCCGACCGCATCGGTATTTTGCACCGCGGTCGCCTGGTGCAAATCGGCAGCCCAAAAAGCGTCTATGAATCGCCGCGCAATGTGTACTCCGCGCGGCGCCTCGGCAGCCCGCCGCTCAACCTGGTCGAGGCCGGCGCGGCCGGCCTGCAACCGCGCTCGGCGCGCGCCAAGACCATCGGCGTGCGCCCGGAGGAGGTGCGCATCGACCGCAACCGGGGCGACCGCGGCGCCGCGGCGCGGGTGCTCAACATCGAGCATTTGGGCGGCGAATCCATCGCCCAACTGCAAGTCGGCGACCAACTGATTCACGGTTTTCTGCCCGCCGGCATGAACGGCATGCACTTGGCTACCGGCGACACGGTGTTCTTCTCCGCCGGCAAGACCGTGGAATTCGACCAAAACGGCGACGCCATTGATGCGCGCGCCTCCGCCACCCACACCAGCGACGATTCCCATGCATGACGACTTGATAACGCGCTGCATCACCGCCGCGGCCGCGGCCATTCACGCGAACAAGGAGCGCTTGACCGCGTTGGACCAGGCCATCGGCGACGGCGACCACGGCATCAACATGGCGCGCGGCATGGCCGCGCTGGAGGACAAGCGGGCCGACATCGCCGCGCTGCCGTTCAGCGAGGCGTGCAGGCAGGCCGGCATGACTTTGGTGATGTCGGTCGGCGGCGCATCGGGGCCGCTGTTCGGCTCCTGCTTAATGGGCTTTGGCGGTGCGGTCGATGACTTCCCCGCCTCGCAAGACCAAACCGCGGCCATGCTGCAAGGCGGCGTCGAGGCGGTGAAAAAGCGCGGCAAATCCGACGCCGGGGCCAAGACTCTGTTGGATGTCCTGGTGCCGCTGCTGCGCTTGCTGGAGGATGCGCCCGATGTTTCACCGGCGCATGTCCGGGAGTCCGCCGCGCGGTTCGCCCGCGACACCGAGGGCATGGTCGCCACCAAGGGGCGCGCCGCGTTTTTGGGGGCGCGCTCGGTCGGGCATATCGACCCCGGGGCGCAATCCGCCGCGCTGATTGTCGGCGCCGTGTGCGATGCGCTGGAGGCCGGGCAATGAAAGCCGGCAATGTCGCCCTCGTCATCGTCTCGCATTCGCGGATGATTGCCCGCGGCACCGCGGACATGGTGGCGCAGATGGTGGGCAGCGAAGTGACCGCGTTGCCGTGCGGCGGCGACCCGGACGGCGGATTGGGCACCAGCGTGGCCGAAATTGATGCCGCCATCCGCGAGGCATTCGCCGCCGGCGCGCCGGGCGTGTTGGTCATGGTCGATTTGGGCGGGGCCGAGACCAACAGCGAAATGGCGATAGAAATGCTGCCCGAGGCCATGCGCTCGCGCATCCAAATCTCCGATGCGCCGATTGTCGAGGGCGCGATTATGGCGGCCGCGGAGGC
>RKSI01000100.1 GCA_007570905.1 Gammaproteobacteria bacterium | reverse complement strand
AGGTGGCGCACCTGCCGGTGTCGGTGTCGGGCACGGCGGGCGCGAGCGCGTGGCACCACATCCGCCCGGTGCTGAGCCGCCACAACCTTCGCAGCGGCGGCATCGCCCACCGCCAGGCCGTGCAGTCGGCGTCGGACGGCGAGGTTGAATATGCCGATTACTCTGCGTCGTCGCAGGACAACCTGCCCGCCAACCTGCCGGTGATGTATGACTTCTCCATCCACAATGTGGATTACGCCGCGGTGACGACGGCGGGTGTTACCGGCGGCGGCACGGCGGGCGTGATTATTCCGCTGCCGGTGAGCCTGCGCGGCGAGACGCTGCGCCTGGTCAAGTATGACCCGGCCAGCGGCGCCATCCGCGCGTTTGACACCGGCGACGGCAGTCGCTACGGCTTCGCCGATTTGAGCGACGGCGCGTGCCCGGACGATGGCGCCGCCTACCGAAACGGCCCGGGCAGCGGCGCGTGCCTGGTGGTTCACATTGAAGACGGCGGCGCCAACGACGACGATGGCATTGTCAACGGCGTGATTGTGGATCCGCTGCCTCCGGAACTGACGCGGCTTGTATCCGGCGGTGGCGGCAGCGGCAGTGTCGGTCTGGTTGGCCTCGTCGTCCTGCTGTCGCTGTTGCTGCTCGCGCTGTCGGCGCGGCGCGGCGGCGCCCGGCGCTCCTGACGGCGGGCGTCGGCGTCAACGCCGGTTTTAATCAGCCTCGCCGCGCCGCTGCTTGCGCTGTCCGTCTGCGGGCGCCGGCGGCAGCGCCGGTCTCACCAGTCTCGCCGTCCTGCTGTTTGCGTTGCCAGTCTGCGTGTGTCGCCGGCGGCAGCGCCGGTCTCATCAGCCTCGCGCCCTGCCGCCTGCGCCGCCCGCCTGCGGATTGCGTCAGCGCCGGCGCGGCGTTGCGAGCAGCGCGTCGGCGACCGCCGCCAAATCGTCAAACACCTCGACATCGCCGGGAAAGTCCGGCTGGCGCAGCGTTTCCTCGCCGCGTCCGGTGCGTACCAGCAGCGGGCGCGCGCCGGCGGTTTTCGCCGCCTGCACATCCTTCATCGTGTCGCCGACAAACGGCACATCTTTCAGGCTTGCGCCGAGCCGCTGCGACAGGTCTTGCAGCAGGCCGTCCGCCGGTTTGCGGCAGCGGCATTTCTCGTCCGGATGGTGCGGGCAGAAAAACAGCCCTTCAATGCGCCCGCCGAGCGCGTGCAGCAGGCCCTGCATCCGCGCCTGAATCTCGCCAAGCGTCTCGACGCCGAACAGGCCGCGGCCAATGCCGGACTGGTTGGAGATGATATAAACGCGGTAACCGGCGTGGCACAGTTGCGCGACGGCTTCAAGGCTGCCTTCAATGGGGCGCCACTCGTCGGCGCTTTTCACATAGTCGGCGGCGTCGTGGTTTATGACGCCGTCGCGGTCGAGCAGTATCAGGTTCATGCCGCCTCCGCGCCGGGCTTTGCATCAAGTTTGGAGAAGTCGGCGATGCAGGTGAACAGCGAGTGTATCTCGCGCAGCAGCCCGATGCGGCTGCGGCGTTCGTCGTCGTCTTCCGACATCACCAGCACTTCGTCAAAGAAGCGGTCTATCGGTTCGCGCAGTTCAACCAGCGTGTTCAGCGCGCCGAGGTAGTCGCGCCGCCCGGCGAGGTCGTTGACGCGGCTGCGGCGGTCGCGGAACGCGCGATGCAGGGCGCTTTCGGCGTCGTCGCCGGCGCCGTTGCCGGCGGGCGCGGCGGGCGCGTCTGCGGCGGCGCTCGCGGCGCCGCCGTCTTTCTTCAGGATGTTGCGGATGCGCTTGTTGGCGAGCGTCAAACTGCCGGTTTGCGGCAGCGCCTTGAAATGCCGCACCGCGGCCAGGCGCGCGTCAAGGTCCAGCAGTTGCAGCGGGCGCACCGCCGTCGCCGCGGCGAGTTCGTCGGCGGCGCAGCCGCGCTCCAGATAATGCCCGCGAATGCGCTCGAGCAGATAACCGGGCAGGCGCGCGATGTCGCCGGCGTTCAGCATCTTGCCGTAACCGTCCGCGGCGCGCGCAATCCAGTCGGCCAGATTGAGGTCAAATTGCTTTTCAAGCACGATACGCACCACCGCGGCGCCGGCGCGGCGCAGGCCGTAGGGGTCTTTGCTGCCGCTCGGCAGTTCGCCGGCGCCGACGATGCCGGCCAGCGTGTCGAGGCGGTCGGCCAGCGCCAGCAATGCGCCGGCGCCGGTTTGCGCCAAATCGCCGCCGGCGCGGCGCGGCAGGCGGTGGCCGCTGATGGCCGCCGCCACCGCTTCGGACTCGCCGTCGGCCAGCGCGTAATAACCGCCGATGACGCCTTCCAGCGCAGGGTATTCGCGCACCATGTCGGTGGCCAGGTCGGCCTTGCACAAATGCGCCGCGCGCACCGCGTCTGCGGCGGATGTGTCCGGGTGTTCGGCGAGGTGTTCGGCCAGCTGTTTGGCAAGTTGCCCGGTCAGTTGTTCCAGCCGCCGCGTCTTGTCGGCGAGGCTGCCGAGTTTGCGGTGGAACAGGATGCCGCCGAGTTGCGGCAGGCGGCTTTCCAGCGTGCGTTTTTTGTCCTGCGCGAAGAAGAAGGCCGCGTCCGACAGGCGCGGCGCGACGACGCGCTCATAGCCGCGGCGGATGTTTTCGGGCGCGGCGCTTTCAATGTTGGCGACGGCGACAAAGCCGGGCAGCAATGCGCCGTCCGCGTCCGCCGTCGGGAAGAATTTCTGGTCGTGCTCCAGCACCTCGGTGATGACTTCGGCGGGCAGCGACAGGAAAGACGGGTTGAAGCGCGCGGCGATGGCGGCGGGCCATTCGGTCATCGCCGTGACTTCGTCGAGCAGCGCGTCGCTCATCAGCGCGCGGCCTTCGGCGGCGCGTTCAACCTGCGCGGCGATGCAACTGCGGCGTTTGGCGAACGCCGCGATGACATGGCCTTCGGTTTCCAGCGTGTTTTGCCAGGCGTCGGCATCGCGCACCGGCAGCGGTTGCGGGCAGTGCTGGCGGTGGCCGTGCGTTACTTGGCCCGCGCGCACGCCGAGCACGCGCACCGGCGCCGCCTCGCCGCCGTAAAGCGCCAGCACCCAGCGCACCGGGCGGATGAACTCGTGCGCCGCCGCGCCCCAGCGCATGCGCCTGCCGGCGGGCAGCGCTTGCAGCGCGGCGGCGATGTGCGTTTCCAGTCGTTCCTGCACCGTGGCGCCGTCCTCGCGGCGGCGCAGGCACAGGCGGTTGTCGTCGGACACTTGCAGGTCTTCAAGCGCGGCGCCGCACGAGCGGGCGAAGCCGAGCGCGGCGGGCGTCGGCTGGTTGTGTTCGTCATAACATTGTTCAAGCGACGGGCCTTTGCGTTCGGTAACGCGCGCCGGGCCGCGTTCCGGCAGTTCGGCGATGTGCGCGGCCAGGCGGCGCGGCGTGGCGAAGGGGGTAGTCTGGCCGAAGCGGAAGCCGTCGCGCTCAAAGGCGGCGGCGAGGGCCGCGGCGAACGCCTCGCCGAGCGCTTGCAGTTGCGGCGGCGGCAGTTCTTCTACGCCGATTTCAACCAGCAGGCTGCGCGTGTTCATCTGGCGGCTGCCGGCGGCGGTGCGGCGGCGGGTTTGTCTGCGCCGGATTTGTCGGCGGGTTTGCCGGCGCCGGATTTGTCAGCGGGTTTGCCGCCGGATTCAGCGACCGATTCAGTGTAGAGGCGCGCCACCGCAAGCGTGAGTTTGCGCGTTCTCAAGATGTAGCGCTGCCTTTCGGTTACCGACACGGCGTGGCGCGCGTCGAGCAGGTTAAAGCAGTGCGATGCGATGATGGTCTGCTCGTAGGCCGGCAGCGGCAGGTTTTTTTCCAGCAGCCGGCGGCATTCGCGTTCGCATTCATCAAAGCGGCGCGCCAGCACATCGGTGTCGGCTTCGTCGAAGTTGTAGGCGGACTGCTCGGCCTCGTTGCGCCGGAACAGGTCGCGGTAAAGCACACGCTCGCCGTTGTGTTGCGACCACACCAGGCCGAACACATCGTCCACGCCCTGCAGGCCCATCGCAAGGCGCTCCAGCCCGTAGGTAATCTCGCCGGTCACCGGCTTGCATTCCAGACCGCCGACCTGCTGAAAATAAGTGAACTGGCTGACTTCCATGCCGTTCAGCCACACTTCCCAGCCCAGCCCCCACGCGCCCAATGTCGGCGATTCCCAGTTGTCTTCGGCAAAGCGGATGTCGTTTTGGCGCGTGTCAATGCCGAGCGCCTCGAGCGACTTGAGGTAGAGCGGCTGGATGTCGTCCGGCGACGGTTTCAGCACGACCTGAAACTGGTAGTAATGCTGGAGGCGGTTCGGATTGTCGCCGTAGCGCCCGTCGGTGGGGCGGCGGCAGCCTTGCGCGAACGCGCAGCGCCACGGCCCGGAGCCGAGCGAGCGCAGAAAGGTGGCCGGGTGAAAGGTGGCCGCGCCCATCGGCAAATCGCACGGCTGCACCAGCACGCAGCCCTGCTCCGCCCAGTAGTTTTGCAGGCGCAGCAGGGTTTGCTGGAATGTCGGGGGCTGGTCTTGCATCGGTGGGGCGCCGGGCTGTCGCGCCTATTCTACCAGCGCCGGCGCGCCGGTGCAGGCTTTCGTGGTGGGCTGATTTTGCTCCCAAAAACCGCTTGTCCACCTGGTTGCCGCCGTTCGTCGGAAACGCGCCGGCGGCGCCTTGACGGCGGGTTATTTTTGGCGCGGGCGGGTCGTGGTTTGTCGAGTTCCTGTAAAAGGGTGCGGCCCGCCTTTCATCTCACTGTGGATTTTTCAGATGTTTGTGATTCCGGTTATACGCTACATCGTGCTGTTCTTTCTGCTCGGCCTGTTTTGGGCGTTCGGCGACTGATACGGCGGCTTGATGCGGCGGCCAGGGGCCGCGCCCGCTGTCGGCGGTGGCGCGGGCGACGGCGCGGGCGGCGTCGGCGAACGCGCGGCGGTCGATGCCGCGCAGTTCAACGCGCGCGGCCTCGCCGTAGTGCGCGAAGTGGCGCTTCATCGAGCGCAGGTATAGCGGGTCGTAGTGCTGCTCCAGCAGGCCGCGCACGAGGCCGGTGATGTCGCCGGCGTCGCGGCGGCGCAGCCATTCGCGGATGCGCGCCTCGCCGGCGTGTTCGGCGAGGCGCGACAGCGTCTGTTCCAGCAGGCGCGGGTCGTCCAGGAAGTGGCGGTATTCCGACACCAGGAACGGCACGCGCAGGTCGAGGCTTGCTTCAATGCGGATGCAGCGGCCGGCGCGGATGGCGTCGGTCAGCGGCGTCGGTACATGCACCTTGCCGATGCGCCGGCTTTCCGCCTCGACATAAACCGGGCGCGCCGGGTCGAGGGCGCGCATCTCGCGGCACAGCAGGCTTTCAAACCAGCGCTGCGGCGGCTGTTCGCCGCCGGCGACTTCGCCCAGCACCGAGCCGCGGTGGACGGCGAGACCTTCGAGGTCGAGCGCCTGTTCGCCGTGCTCGCGCAGCACTTCCAGCAGGCGGCTTTTGCCGACGCCGGTGCGCCCGCACAGCACGCGGAAGTCGAGCGCCGCCGAACGCCCGGCGATGGCGGCGATGACCGCGCGCCGGTACGCCTTGTAGCCGCCGGGCAGTTGCTGCGCGCGCCAGCCGATGTTGTTCAGGACATGCACCATCGCGGCGCTGCGCGTGCCGCCGCGCCAGCAATAGACCAGCGGGCGCCAGTCGCGTTCGCGCCCCTGCCAGTGCTGTTGCAGGTGGCGCGCGATGTTGGCGGCGACCTTGGCGGCGCCGCGCTTCCTTGCCTCGAACGGCGACACCTGTTTGTACACGGTGCCGACCTCGGCGCGTTCGTCGTCGTCGAGCACCGGGAAGTTGGCCGCTTGCGGGATGTGGTCCTCGGCGTACTCGGCGGGCGAGCGCACATCGAGGATTTCATCGAAGCGGCTGATTTGTGCTAATGTCCGTTGCTTGTCGAAGGTCGTCACGATGCTGCGCCACCCCTGTCAATTGACCGCATTGTCGCACGGCGGCGGATGCGGATGCAAAATTCCGTCCGCGGTGCTGTCGCGCCTGCTGTCGCGGATTCCGGCGCAGGCGTCGGCGGCGCTGCTGGTCGGCGGCGAAGGCGCGGACGACGCCGCCGTATATCGCCTGAACGATGGCCGCGCGCTGGTTGCGAGCACCGACTTCTTCGCGCCGGTGGTGGACGACCCGTCTGACTACGGGCGCATCGCCGCCGCCAACGCGCTATCCGACATTTACGCGATGGGCGCGCAGCCGGCGCTGGCGCTGAACCTGACGGGTCTGCCGCTGGAGCGCATCGGCGAGGAGGCGGCGGGCGCGATATTGAAGGGCGGCGTCGAGGTTTGCGCGCAGGCGGGCGTTGTCGTCGGCGGCGGGCATTCGATTGCCGCCGCCGAGCCTTTTTACGGGCTTGCGGTGCTGGGCTTCGCGCCGGTTGAACACATCAAGACCAACGCCGGCGCGCGCGACGGCGACGCGCTGGTGCTCGGCAAACCGCTTGGCATCGGCGTTCTCGCCGCCGCGCTGAAGAAGGGGCGTCTCGGCGAGGCCGCCTACCGCGAGATGATCCGGTGGTGCGTGAAGTTGAACGACATCGGCGCGCATCTCGGTGCGCTGGCGCCGGTGCACGCGATGACCGATGTAACCGGCTTCGGCCTGCTCGGCCACCTGCTGGAGGTTTGCCGCGCGTCACGCGTGCGCGCGCATCTGCGCCTGGCCGACATCCCGCTGCTGGAAGACGCCGTCGCGCTGGCGCGCGACGGCATCATGCCCGGCGCCTTGCAACGCAATTGGGATGGGTGCCGCGATGCGGTGTGTTGGGACGGCAAAGGTGATGCGGCGCGGGGCGGCAGCCGCGATGCGGCGCACGCGGGCGGTAGCCGCGCAGTGCGCCGGGACACCGTGCGCGACGATGGCCGCGCAGTGCGCCGTGACGATACCCGTGATGCGGCGCGCGCGGACGCGCCGGGCGACATCCGCCGCGCGCTGCTGACCGACCCGCAAACCAGCGGCGGCCTGCTGGTCGCCTGCGCGCCGGACGCGGCAACGGAAGTGGTCGCCGAATTCCGCCGCCGCGGCTTCAACCGCGCAGCCTGCATCGGCCATCTGGAAAAGGCCGCGCACGCCGGCATTGTCATTGGAGACTGACGCCGGGGCTTTGGCCGCCGCCATATCGCAAGGCGCGCCGTGTCCCTGCTGTGATAATATGCGGCGAACATCGCTTTTGGCGGTGCGCGCCCCGCCGGTTGCCGGGGGAATATCATGAAGTTGAAAGTCACCATCCACGAAGCGCAGGAAGGCGGTTACTGGACGGAAGTGCCGTCCATTCCCGGATGCGCCACGCAGGGGGGATCCTTTGACGAGTTGCTGAACAATTTTTATGAGGCGGTCGAGGGCTGCCTGTCGGCGGATGTCCGGAAAATGTCGGTAACCGAAAATGACAAGTACAGAGATTCCGTTGCAAGGTTTGCGAATCGGCGAGCAAATGAAAGAACTGAAAAGGTTGTGCCATGAGCGATGACTGCAACGATAACTGCGCCGCTGTCCATCGGTGCGCCAACGCATCTCGGCGGTATCGCTTTCCATTTGGTGCATCGGAAATCCCCTCGAATGGCGTGTATATTTTATTTGAGAAAGGCGAGTGCGGACATGGGCAGGACCGGATTGTAAGAATAGGCTCTCATACGGGAAGCGACCGGCTGAGTTCAAGGCTGGAGGAACACTTTGTCATAGAAAACAAGGACCGAAGCATATTCAGAAAAAACATTGGCAAGGCTATTCTGAACCAGAGGGGAGATTCGTTTCTCAAATACTGGGAGAAAGACCTTACATCCAAAGAAAATAAAGAAAAATATGCATCGCAAATTGACTTTGAATATCAGAAGTGCATTGAGAAACAAGTTAGCCAGTATATGCGGTGTAACTTTTCGTTCTGCGTAATTGGGACTGCGGATAAAGAAGAAAACCCGCTTGTGCTTGAGAAAAAACTAATCGCCACGATTTCTTTGTGCAGCGAATGCCGGCCGTCAAAAGATTGGCTGGGCCGCTACTCTCCAGAAAAGAAAATCGTGAAAAGCGGATTGTGGCAGGTGCATCATTTGTATAAAACAGAAAAGACACTCAGTGCTTCCGATGTCAGGAAATTTTTCTCTGATTATCGCGCTTTCACGCAACACACTTAACCGGCCTTTCAACGGACGACCCGGCGGTAGTCCGGGCATAGATGGTGGTTTGAATCGCAATCACCATGGGCCACGCTGACTTGGCGCTGCCGGGGAACCGTCACCTTGCCCGCCGTTGCCCCTCGGCTCCGAGGCCGCCGGGATTGGCGGTTTGATGGAGTTTTGGACGCCGCCGGTGCGCCGTTCGTCGGCGAAATGGGGCGTTTTGTCGGCTTTGTGTCCTTTGGGGCTGGTTTTCTCTTTATTTTTGCGGGCATAACCCACAAACCAACGATGGAGGAAACCATGATGAAAACACTGTTTTTTGCAACCGCAATCGGCTGCGCGCTCGCGGGCGGCTGTGCGACCAACCCCGACAACATTGCGCCGACGGCGCTGTCGCCGTTGTCGTACAAGGAGTACAGTTGCGGGGAAATCGCCGCGGAGATCAACCGCGTCGCGGAACGCGAAAGCGAACTGCGCGCGGTCCTGAAGGAGCGCGCCGACACCGACGCGGTTCAGATGGGTGTGGCCACGCTGCTGTTCTTTCCGACGCTGTTCTGGATAGACGGAGACGGCCCCGACACGCTGGAATACGCGCGCCTGAAAGGCGAACACGAAGCCCTGACCGAGGCCGCCGCCTCAAGGCAGTGCGCGCCGTGATGCG
>RKSI01000068.1 GCA_007570905.1 Gammaproteobacteria bacterium | reverse complement strand
GTGGCTGCCGCTGGCGCTGGCGCTGGGCGTCGTCGGGCAGGCGCTGCTCGGCATGTGGACGGTGACCCTGCTGTTGCAGCCGCTGGTGGTCGTCGCGCATCTGCTCGGCGGCTTTGCGATTGTCGCGCTGCTGTGGTGGCTTTGCCTTGACCGCTCGTTCGCGCCGCCTGCGACGGCGTCTGCAAAGACATCCGCAGAGACGCCTGCAACACCGCCTGGCAGAGCGTCCGGGGACTTGCCTGCACAGGCGCCCGCAAAACCTTCTGCGAAGGCGTCTGTAACGCAGCCCGACAAGCCGCCCGGGGAGTTGTCTGCAGAGGCGTCCGCAAAGCCGCCCGCGAAGGTGTCGGCATTGGGCGCGGCGGTGCTTGCCGGCCTGGTTTTGCTCGGTGTGCAGATTGCGCTCGGCGGCTGGACCAGCGCCAATTATGCGGCGCTGGCGTGCCCGGATTTCCCGCTTTGCAACGGCCAGTGGTGGCCGCAGGCCGACTTCGCCGACGGCTTCCGCCCGCGCCCCGCCGCCGGCGTTGATTACGAGCATGGCGTGCTTGATAGCGAGGCGCGGGTCGCGGTGCACTTCGTCCACCGGTTGGGCGCGCTGCTGGTGACGGCGTATCTGGCGTGCCTGCTGGCGGCGGTGTTCGCAGCGCGGCCCGCCGCCCGCGCCGCCGCCGCCGCGGTCGCGCTGCTGCTGGCGGCGCAGGTCGCGCTCGGCGTGTCCAATGTGGTTTTTCAGTTGCCGCTGGCGGTCGCCGTTTCGCACAACGCGGTAGCGGCGCTGCTGTTTCTGGCGCTGCTGGCGCTGGCGCGCGTGATACAATCCTCGCCGCCCGCTTCCGCTTCCACGCCCGCGCCCGATTCCGCCCGCACAGTCCGATGATGCCGACTTCCCCCGCGAACCTCGCCGACAAAAGCTTGCGCGGCGCATGGAAAGATTATCTTGAGGTCTGCAAGCCGAAAGTGGTGGCGGTGATGCTGTTCACCGCGCTGGTCGGCATGTTGCTGGCGGCGCCGGTCGCGCTGCCGCCGCCGACGCTGCTGACGGCGCTGGCGGGCATCGCGCTCGTCGCCGCTTCGGCGGCGGCCATCAACCAGGTCGCAGACCACCGGATTGACGCGGTGATGCGGCGCACGCGCGCAAGGCCGCTGCCGGCGGGACACCTGGAACCGCGCCGCGTGCTGTGGTTTGCGGCGGTCATCGGCGTCGCCGGCGCGCTGCTGCTGGCGCTGTGGGTGAATCTGCTGACGGCGCTGCTGACGGTGCTGTCGCTGGTCGGTTACGCCTTTGTCTATACGCGCTATCTGAAATACGCGACGCCGCAGAACATCGTCATCGGCGGCGCCGCCGGCGCGACGCCGCCGCTGCTCGGCTGGACCGCCGCCACCGGGCAAGTGGATTTTCCGGCGCTGCTGCTGTTTCTGATTATCTTCGTCTGGACGCCGCCGCACTTCTGGGCGCTGGCGCTCTACCGCAAGGACGAATACGCCGACGCCGCCGTGCCGATGCTGCCGGTGACCCACGGCGAGGACTACACGCGCCTGCACATCCTGCTTTACACGCTGCTGCTGGCGCTGGTGACGCTGCTGCCATATGTGACCGGCATGTCGGGCGCGATTTACCTGTTCGGCGCGCTGCTGCTCGACGCGGTCTTCCTGTATTACGCCGTCTCGCTGAAAGTCACGCGCAGCCGCGACAAGGCGATGGAAACCTTCGTCTTCTCCATCATCTACTTGCTGCTGCTGTTCGCCGCGCTGCTCCTCGACCGCTACCTGCTGCTGCTCTCCGCCTGACCACCGATGACCTGGCTGAAATATCTCGCTTTGCCGCTCTGCATCCTCGGCATCTCTTCGGGGCAGGTTCTTTTCAAGTTGTGCGCGGCGCGGCTGAAAGAAGCCGGGCTGGCCGGCCTGCTCGGTTTTGAGTTGTTCTACGCCACCATCGCGCTGTACGGGGCTGTGACCTTTTTGTGGATATGGGCGCTGCAGGATATTCCGCTGTCGCGCGGCTATGCGTTTCTGGCGATTTCGTTCGCGGTGGTGCCGCTGTTTTCGCGGATTTTTCTGGGCGAGGTGACGCCGCCGTTGTTCTGGCTCGGCACCGCATTGATTGTTTCGGGGATTTTTCTGGTCGCGCGGGTATAAACCGGCGCCACTTTTCAGGACCCGGGTTTTGGCGGGAATGGAACCGGAAGAGGCCGCCGCGGAGAACTTCGGCGGGGATGGTGCTTGTGTGGTTGTTCCGGACGGGCATTGGCCGAAGGCGTTGCCGGTGGTTCGGGCGTTGGGGAAGGGCGGGATGGATGTGTCGGTGTGCGCGCAGACGCGGTTGTGTCCGGCGTTGTTCAGTCGCTGGAGCGGGCGGTTGCGGGTTGTGCCGGACGCCGCGGAGCATCCGCAGGAGTGCGCGCAGGCGCTTGCGGCGCTGTGCGATGAACTGGCCGCGCACGGCGGCCCGCCGGTGCTGATGCCGATGGAGGAAGACTCCGCCGCGCTTTTCTACGACGCGCGGTTTCGCGGCAAGGCGTTGTTTCTGATGCCGCCGCGCGCCTCTTTCGACATTGCCTGCGACAAATTCAGGACCTTCGGCCTGGCGCGGCAACTGGGCATTCCGGCGCCGGAAAGTCATCACCTGGCAACGCCGGACGACCTGCTGCACTTCCGCAAGGCGCACGCCGGCACGGGCCGCGCGTGGGTTGTCAAGCCGGTGCGCTCTTCGGGCGCGCGCGGCGTCCGCTATGCGCTGCCTGCGACGGCGGCGGATTGCGAGGCGTATTTCCGTTCGTTCGGGGCGTGTCTTGTGCAGGAGCGGGTTGGCCCCGGCTTTATCGCGGTCGGCGCCAGTTTTCTGTATGACGCCGCCGGGCGCCGCGTCGCCGCGTTTTGCCACGACCGGCTGGACGAACACCCGCTGAGCGGCGGCGCCAGCACCTACCGCGTCAGCAGCCACCGCCCCGGCCTGCTGGCCATGGCGGAGAAACTGCTGGGCGCGCTGGCGTGGCGCGGGCTTGCGATGGTTGAGTGGAAATACAACCCGGCGACGGGCGACTGCGCGCTGCTGGAAATCAATCCGCGGCTGTGGGGCAGCGTTGAGTTGCCGGTTCGCGCCGGCGTCAATTTTCCGCTGCTTTACGCGCAGGCGTGCCGCGGGCGCGAGACGCCGCCGGTCGGCGAATACCCCGAAGGGCTGGCGTGCGGGTGGCTTGCCGGCGCGCTGCTTAATTTTTTCAGGCACGGCAGAAAGGTCTCGCTTGATTTGCCGCGCTACCAGGAATGGGACGCCTCGGACATGCGAGGCAGCGTGGCGTCGGTTGTGCTGCCGCCGCTGCAATACCTGCACCCGGTGTTCCGCAAGAAAACCGCGCGGTGAAAAGTTTCAGCCTGTTTCTGTTCGCCCACCAGGACGACGAGTTTCTGGCGCGGCCCTTTATCCGCGACGACATGGAAGGCGGGCGCACGCCGCTGTTTTTCTACCTGACCGACGGCGCCGCCGCCGCCGCCGACGGCTTGCGAAGAAACCGCGAGACGCTGAACGCGCTGGTGCACGCCGGCGTGGATGAGGGCGATGTCTTTTTTGCCGGCACGCAGTGCGCGATTCCGGACGGGCATCTGTTCCGGCATCTGCCCGCCGCATGGCGGGCGCTGCTGGCGCGCCTTGACGAGCGTCTCGGCGGCGCGCCCGTCGCGCGCATTGTCACCCTCGCCTGGGAGGGCGGCCACCACGACCATGACTGCGTGTCGGCCATCGCCCATTGCCTGGCGGCGCGACTGCCCGGGCGCCCGCAAGTGCTGGAGATACCGTTTTACAACGCGCGCGGCGTGCTGCCGGGGCTGCCCGGTTTCAACGCGCCGCTTGCCGGCGCGCCGCCGGCGCGGCGCAGGCGGATGCGTTTCGGCGAGTTTGCGGGCGTGTGCCGGAGCGCGCGGTTTTACAAAACCCAGTGGCGCGCGTTCTGCGTTTTGCTGCCCTTTTTTGTCTTGTCGTATTGCCGCAAACGCGGCGTTGCGTACCGCGCGGCGCCGCCGCCGGACGCCGCCGCGCGCCCCCATCCGGGCGTGCTGTGGTATGAGAAAAGATACCGCGTGAAGTTCGGCGAGGTCTCGGAGAAAGTCCTCGCGTTCCGGAAAGCCGCGGCGGGGCGGGCG
>RKSI01000169.1 GCA_007570905.1 Gammaproteobacteria bacterium | reverse complement strand
TGCTCGACGAGGGCGGCGGCTCCCAGCCCGACTTCGACCTGACGAGTTTTCTGGCGTTCAACGCCGCCTTCGGCCAGTTCACCTCGGCGATGCTGGGGCTGACCTCGACGCTGGCGACCGTCATCGAGATTATCCCGCTGTATGAACGGATCAGGCCGATCATGGAAGAGGAGCCGGAAGACAGCGCCGGGCGGCTGCTGCTGGACCCGGTGCGCGGCAAGGTCGAGTTTGCGCGGGTGTCGTTCAGTTACAGCAAGGAAGTCGGGCAGGTTCTGCGCGATGTCAGTTTCAGGATAGACCAGGGCGAATATGTCGCCTTCGTCGGCGAATCGGGGGCCGGCAAGTCCACGGTCGGACGGCTGCTGCTGGGGTTTGAGAACCCCGACTCCGGCTCGGTCTTTATCGACGGGCACGACCTCGGCGAACTGGACATCCGCGAATACCGGCGGCAGATGGGCATCGTGCTGCAAGGCTCGCAACTGATGTCCGGCTCTATACTCGAGAACATCCGCAGCGGCCTCACCGACCTCGGCCAGAAAGAGGCCGAGGAAGCGGCGGAGCAGGCCGGCCTGCTGGACGACATCAAGGCGATGCCGATGGGCATGTACACGGTGCTGCCGGAAGGCGGCGCCGGGCTTTCGGGCGGGCAGAAGCAGCGCCTGATGATTGCGCGCGCGCTGGCGCGCAAACCGCGCCTGCTGCTGTTTGACGAGGCGACCAGTTCGCTCGACAACATCAGCCAGGACATCGTCAAGAAAAGCCTCGGCCAGTTGAATATCACGCGGATAGTCATCGCCCACCGCCTCAGCACGATTGTGGATGTGGACAGAATCTATGTGATGCTGGACGGCAGCATCGTCGAGTACGGCACCTACAACGAGTTGCTGCAAAAGGACGGCCATTTCGCGCGTCTGGCGGAACGCCAGATGCTGTAATCCGCGGCCGGCCCGTTGCCGGGCCGCGGTTCGCCGCCCGCCGGGGCCGGGCGCAAGGCGCCATGAGCATAATCCGTTTCTCCGGCAAGCCCCACTTCCGGCTGTTTGTCCACCCCGACCAGACTGTCGTCGCAAGGGCCGACGGGCGCTTTGTGATGCGCAACCTGGTCGGCGACTGGAAGACCCCCTACCGCACCGATACCGAGTGGCACTGCCGCCTGATGGACGCCCTTCAGGGCGGCGCGTCGTTTGCCGGCATCCGCGACGCGATACGCCCGCTGCTTGACGAGGAGCAGACGACGCAGGCGCTGGAGCAAATCAACGACCTGTTTGTCGGCGAGGTCGTGGTCGTGAAACTGGCGCCGCAAGGAAGCGGGCCGCTGGTGGCGCTGGCGCCGCATGGCGTCGCCTACACGCCGCAATTCGCGCCCGTCGCCGACGCTGAAAAACTGGCGCTGTCGCGTTTTGCGATGTTGCGGCGCGAGGGGGGGCGGGTGCTGCTGGAAACTGCGCTCAAGCCCTATCACCTGCTGTCGGAAACGCCGGAGGCCGATGCGCTGCTGGGCCGCTTTCTGCGCGGCGTCCGGGTGTCGGAGGTGCTGTCGCAATGGCCCGCGCCCGCGCGCGAGCCGCTGCGCGACCTGCTGGCGCTGCTGAAACACGACGGCATTTTGCTGGCGGCGGACCAGGCCAGCCCGGGGCGCCGCGACGAGGGCGCGGCGTTGGCGCAATGGGATGTGCACGATTTGTGGATGCACGGCGCCAGCCGCCTCGGTTACACGCAGATGGGCTACGGCGAGTTCGGCGGCGTTTTCCCGAACATTGGCCGCAGCGAACCGGAACCCGCGGTGCGCCCGGCGTGGGACGGCGAGACGACGGAACTGGCGCGCCCCGACATGGAAAAACTCTACGCCGAAGACCGCCCGTTCGCGGCGGTGCAGGACGAACGCCGCACGCTGCGAACCTACGACGAACAGCACCCGATTTCCGCCGAACAACTCGGGCATTTTCTGTACCGCAGTTGCCGCATCCTGTTCCGCAAGCAAGTGCCGGTGGTGAGTTCGCGTTCGGACACGCCGGGCAAGGCGGTGCTGGATTTGGCATGGCGCCCGTACCCGTGCGGCGGCGCCGGTTATGAACTGGAGACCTATTTGTCGGTGGACCGCTGCGCCGGCCTGGACAGCGGCTTTTATCATTACGACGCCGCCCGCCACTGCCTGGTGAAACTGCGCGAGCGCAACGCGGAAATGGACAGGGCGCTGCGCATCGCCTTCATGGCGACCGGGCTTCAGGCCAGGCCGCAGGTCGTGCTGCACATCGCCGCGCGCTTCCGGCGGGTTACATGGAAATACCGCGCCGTGGCCTATTCCGGGATTTTGAGAAACACCGGCGTCCTGTATCAGACCTTTTATCTGGTGGCGACGGCGATGGGCATTGCGCCGTGCGGACTCGGCGCCGGCGACATTGAACTGTTTCGCAAGATGACCGGGCTGGACCCGGTGGTCGAGGGCAGCGTCGGCGATTTCGGCCTCGGCAGTTTGCCCGCGGACTACCGCGCGCAGAGCCGGGAAACCTGGTTCACCTGAGCCGTCCGGGATGAGCATCCTCGGGCTGTCCTCCAGGCCCAGCTTCCGCTTCCGTTTTCACCCCGGCCAGACGGTGGCCGCGAACGACGACGGCGCGTTTGTCTTTCGCAGCATCACCGGCGAGTTTGTTTCCACCTACCGAACCGATGTTGAGTGGCAGCGGCGGTTTGTTGAACTGTTGCAGCGCGGCGCGTCGCTTGCGGCCATCCGCAAGGCGGTCTTTCCGCTGCTCGGCGTCCAGAAAACCGCCGCCGTGCTGGTGCAGGTGGATTACTTTTTCCACACCGGCATCGCCGTGATGCAACTGACAAGCGACGACGACGGCGCGCTGCTGACTTTTGTGCCGCACGGCGCCCCCTGCACGCCGAAATTCGCGCCGCTTGAAGACGACGAGCGCCTGGTGTTCTCGCGCTTTTCAACGCTGCGCCGCGACGACGACCGCATTGTCGTGGACACGCCGTTGCAGCCGTATCACCTGGTGTCGGAGACGCCCGCCACCGACGCGCTGCTGATGCGGCTGATGCGCGGCGCGCCGGCGGCGCAGGCGCTGGCGGCATGCCCGGCGCCCGCGCGCACCGCGCTGCGCGACGCGCTGGCGCTGCTGAAACACGACGGCATTTTGCTGACGCTGCCGGCGAACCGCGCCTGCCTGACGCGCCACGACGAGGGCGAGGCGTCGGCGCAGTGGGATGTGCACGACCTGCAGATGCACAGCCGCAGCCGCTCCGGTTACACGCAACTCGGCTACGGCGAGTTCGGCGGCGTTTTCCCGAACATCGGGCGCTATGAACCGCGGCCCGCGGTGCGCCCGGCGTGGAGCGGCGAGCGCATCGCGCTGGCGAAGCCCGACATGGAAGAACTGTACAAAAGCGAGTTCCCGGCGCTGGCCGGGGTGCAGGACTACCGGCGCTCGGTGCGCGAATACAACGAGGAGCAGCCGCTGCCGCTTGAACAACTCGGGCATCTGCTGTACCGCGCCTGCCGCGTCACATTCCGCGACGAGACGGAGTTTGAAAGCCCGCTGGCGGATGTGGACGGCAAGGCGAAGGTGGAATTCGCGTGGCGCCCGTACCCGACCGGCGGCGCCAGTTATGAACTGGAGGTGTATCTGTCCGCCGACCGCTGCGCCGGCCTCGACAGCGGCTTTTATCATTACGACGCCGAACGCCACTGCCTGGTCAGGATTGCCGGGCGCACGCCGGAAGTGGAGGAACTGCTGCACGGCGCATATGTCGCAACCGGCTACCAGGCGAAGCCGCAGGTCGTGCTGCACATTGCCGCGCGTTTTCAGCGCGTCGCCTGGAAATACCGCGCCATCGCCTATTCGGTCATCCTGAAGAACGCCGGCGTGCTTTATCAGACGCTGTATCTGGTGGCGACGGCGATGGGCATCGCGCCGTGCGGACTCGGCTCCGGCAACATTGAATTGTTTCGGCGGATTACCGGGCTGGACCCGATGGTCGAGGGCAGCGTCGGCGATTTCGGCCTCGGCAGTTTGCCCGCCGGTTATCACGACAGGCTGCGGCGGTGATTTGCGCGGCTGTCTTATAATGATTGCCGACAAACGCAAACGGGGAACAAAATGCCGATTTTCATGATAGGGACACAGCGTTCCGGCTCCAACCTGCTGCGGCTGATGCTGCACCAGTCGCCGGACCTCGTCGCGCCGCATCCGCCGCACATCCTGCAGAAGATGAGGCCGCTGCTGCCGCTGTACGGCGACCTTGACGACGCCGACCGTTTCAACCTGCTGGTGGACGATGTCTGCCGTCTGGTAGAGACCAACCCGGTGGCGTGGCGCGAGTCGCCGTTTGACAGGCCGCACATCCTGCAACGCTGCAAGGATCGCTCGCTGTTGTCGGTGCTGGCGGCGATTTACGACCAGCATATGTGCGATTTCGGCGCCCGCGACTGGGTGTGCAAAAGCCTCGCCAATGTTCATTTTCTCGACGAGATTAAGGCGCATTTCAACGGCGCCGTGCGCTTTATCTATCTCTACCGCGACGGGCGCGATGTCGCGTTGTCATTCCAGAAGGCCGTCGTCGGCGAGAAGCACATCTATTCCATCGCCAGGCAGTGGCACGAAGACCAGCAGGTGGCGCTGGCGTTTTGCCGCGACCACGCGGACGCCGCCTTCCGCGTGGCCTACGAGGAATTGACGGACGACCCGGCGCCGGTCATCAGGGGGCTGTGCGATTTTCTCGGCATCGGTTTCAACCGCGACATGCTGGCGCCGCATTCATCGCAGGAGGCGGCGGCGACCTCGGTCGCGGGCGATTTGTGGTCCAATGTAAGCCGTCCTATCCTGCAGAATTCGCAGAAATTCCGCACCCAGATGCCGCCCGAGTCGCTGCGTATCTTTGAGGCCGTGGCCGGCGATTCGCTGCGCGCCCTGGGCTACGAACCGGTTTCCGGCCCGCCCGCCGGCGACGGGGCTTTCAGCGCCGATGACATCGCGCGCTTTGAGGATGAGAACCGCCGCCTCAAGGAGCGCTTCATGCGTGACAACGCCGACTCCGCCGACCTCAAGAACCGCGCGCCGCAGGAAGAAGTGGTGCAAAGCATCCGCAGGCGCGCCGCCGATGGATGACGCAGGCACAGGACAGCGCGCCTTTTCCATCGGGCGGCTGTTCTGGTTTTTCCTCAGGATTGGCTGCACCGCGTTCGGCGGCTTTATGAGTCTGATTTCCATCATACAGATTGAACTCACCGAAAAGCGCCGCGTGATGGAGCAGAAAGACATGCTCAACGGCATCGCGCTGGCTTCTATCCTGCCGGGGCCGGTGGCGGTCAATGTCACCGCCTACGCCGGGTTTCGCCTGTACGGCGTGGCCGGCGCCGGCGCCGCGATGCTGGCGGTGATACTGCCGTCGTTTGTGCTGATGATTGCGGCGGCGGAACTCTACCTGCGGTGGGGCGAGTTGCCGGTGATACGCGCGGTGTTCAACGGCATCATCCCGGCGATAGTCGCCGTCATCCTGCAGGCCGGCTGGAACATCGGGCGCAAGACAGTTACCGGCGTCAAGACCTTTTCGGTGGCGCTGCTGGCGGCGCTGGCTATTATCGTGTTCAAGGGTTTTTATGTGACGCTCGCGGTCATATTCATCGCCGGCGCGCTCGGGCCGCTGCTGTTCCGCGGCGACGACTCCGCCGCCGGCGAAGCCGCCGCCGCGACCTCGGCGGTGCCGTTCGCGCTGCAATGGCTGTTCGCCTTTGTGCTGGCGGCGCTGCTGCTGCTGTTTCTGCTGCCGGTGCCCGACTTCATATACGCCGCGCCCGTGGCGCACCTGTTCACGACCTTCTCCGGCATGAGTCTGACGCTGTTCGGCGGCGGCTATGTGTTTATCCCGATGATACAGAAGATTGTGGTTGAGAGTTACCAGTGGATTACCGCGGAGCAGTTCAACGCCGCGATTGCGATGGGGCAGATTACGCCCGGGCCGATTCTGATTAGCGCCACCTTCATCGGCTACAAGGTGGCCGGCATCGCCGGCGCGGTCATCGCCACCCTCGGCATCTTCCTGCCGCCGGCGATGCTGCTGGTGCTGGCCGCGCACTGGCTCGGCCACTTGCAGAAGTCGGCGCTGTTGCAGCGGGCGCTGCGCGGCATACGCATCGCCGTTTGCGGCATGATTTTCGCCGCCGCCATGCTGATTGCGGGCACCGCGGGAAGCGGCTGGGGCGTGTTGGTGATTTTTGTGCTGGCGCTGGGCGCGCTGATGCACTTCAAGGTGACGCCGGTGCTGGTGATTCCGGCGGCGGGCGCGCTTGGCCTGGCGCTGCACGCGGCGGGCGTGTAGCGCCTCAGGCGTTCAGAAACTCGGCCTCGTCGCGCGACGGGTACACCTTGATGATCTGGTTGAAACCGGAGACCTCAAAAATCTCCTCCACCAGTTGATTCATCTTGCACAGGCCGAACGCGCGCTGGTCTTTCTGCAGCGTCTTGGCGATAATCAGGAACACGCGCAAGCCGGCGCTGCTGATGAACTCAATGTCCGACAAATCAATCAGGATGCTGCTGTCTTTCTCCTGCTCGATAATCTCGGTCACCAGGCGCTGAAAGACCGGCGCGTTCTCATGCTCGATCTTTCCCTGCGGGGAAAGAACCCAGGCGTTTTTGACTTTTTCTTTCTCTATTTCCATCGCGAGATGTGGGTTGGCCCGGAACGGGCGTTCAGGCGCAAGATTATACCATTGACGGCCTTTTGTCACATAGTGTCCGATGGCGGCGCGCCGGCGTCATCCCGCAGGCAGGCCAGTTCACAGCCAATTTTCAGCGCTGTTTCAACGGGATAGAGCGGATTCCAGGCCCAATGCCGGTTTTCGGCCAGCAAAATGACCGACGAGCCGAGGTGAAAACAGCCCATCTCGTCGCCGCGCGCCAGCGCGACGGGCGCCTGCGGCCCGCCGTAATGGAAGAAGGCCGCGGCCTGCGAGCGCGGCGCGACCAGCCCGTGCCAACTGGTTTCAATAGCCGCGACATTGACGGCGCCGACGAGGACGACGGCGATTTTGCCGAATTCGGTGTTGAAGACGCAGACGACGCGCTCGTTCCTCGCATACAGCCGCGGCAGCGTGCGGGTTGCGTATGGCGCGACGCTGAACAAGCGCCCCGGAATGTGGATCATCGTCTCAAGCGTTCCGGCGACCGGCATGTACACGCGGTGGCAATCCGCCGGCGACAAATAGATGGTGCAGAACTTGCCGCTGTCAAAATCCGCCGCCGCCGCGGCGCCCAGCAAATCCGCCGCGCTGTACACGCGCCCCTTGGCCTGTACCAGTTGCCCGTCCTCAAAGTCGCCCGCTTGCAGCAACTTGCCGTCGCACGGCGCGGCGAGCGTGCGCGGGTCGGCGCAGAACTCGCGCGCCTGCGGCTGAAGGCGGCGCGTGAAGAATGCGTCAAAACTGGCGTAGGCTTCCGGGTCCGGCTGCTCGGCCTCGCTCATGTCCACATCAAAGCGGCGGATGAACAGGCGCACCAGCGGGTCTTTCAGGCGGGTTTCAAGCCGCGCCAGAAAAAAGATCAGCCGCGACACCCAGTGGTGCGGGAAGCAGTGGAACAGCCATGTTTTGCACTGCTCCCAGCGGGTTGTTTCATTCATTTGGCGGGTTCCCGGCGGTTTGGCGGCGCGTGGCCGCACCCGCTTACTTTACCCTGTGTCGTGAATTGATACAATCGCGCCATGTCCGGCAACACCACAGGCAGATTGTTCTGCGTGACCAGTTTCGGGGAAAGCCACGGCCCGGCCATCGGCTGCGTCGTGGACGGCTGCCCGCCGGGGCTTGCGCTGGCCGAGGACGATTTGCAGGCCGACCTCGACCGCCGCCGCCCGGGGCGCAGCCGCCACACCACCCAGCGGCGCGAGCCGGACCGCGTGAGCATCTTGTCCGGCGTCTTTGAGGGTGTTACGACCGGCGCGCCCATCGGCCTGTTGATTCAGAATGTGGACCAGAGGCCGAAGGACTATTCGGACATCAAGAACAAGTTTCGCCCGGGGCATGCCGATTACACCTACTTCAGGAAGTACGGCCTGCGCGACTACCGCGGCGGCGGGCGCGCCTCGGCGCGCGAGACGGCGATGCGCGTGGCGGCGGGCGCGATTGCCAAGAAATACCTGCGCGAGCAATTTGCAATCAAGATACGCGCGCATCTCGCGCAACTGGGACGGATAGTGGTTGACGCCGTTGACCTCGACGCCGCCGAGGACAACGCCTTCTTCTGCCCCGACCCGAAGCGCGTCGGCGAACTGGAGAACTACATGGACCGCCTGCGCCGCGACGGCGATTCGGTCGGCGCGCTGCTGCACCTGACGGCGTCCAATGTGCCGCCGGGGCTGGGCGAGCCGGTGTTCGACCGCCTCGACGCCGACATCGCGCACGCGATGATGAGCATCAACGCGGTCAAGGCGGTGGGCATCGGCGCCGGGTTTCGCTGCGTTGAGCAGACCGGTTCGGAGCACCGCGATGAAATCACCGACAAGGGTTTTCTCGGCAACAACGCCGGCGGCGTGCTCGGCGGCATTTCCAGCGGCCAGAACATAGAGGTGGACATCGCGTTCAAGCCGGCTTCAAGCATCCGCATTCCGGGGCAGACGCTGGATGTGGAAGGCCGCGAGTGCGAGATTGTGACCAAAGGCCGCCACGACCCGTGCGTCGGTTTCCGCGCGGTGCCCATCGTCGAGGCGATGCTGGCGATGGTGCTGATGGACCACTGGCTGAGACACAAGGCGCAAAACGCGGCTGTCGCCGCGGATTGACGGCGC
>RKSI01000046.1 GCA_007570905.1 Gammaproteobacteria bacterium | reverse complement strand
TTCCAGTTTCAGCAGGCCGGCGGAAAAACCCAGTTTGGCGCTGCTGCTCTTGGCGTCGGCGATGGCGCCGGCCCAGGTCAGCGATTTCATCGTGTCGTCGCGGTTCAGTTGAATTTCCTGCTCAAAACTGGTCGGGATGACGCGCTGGTAGTCCGGGAACTGGCCGTTAATCGCCTTCGCGCTGATTTGCTTGTTGCCGAAGGACAACGCCAGGTTCGCCGAATCAACGCCCAACTCGGCCATCTCCTCGCTTTTCGGCAAAACACGCATCAACTCAAGGGCCACCCTGCGCCATGGACGATGCCGGCAGCGTGCTCCTCGACTCCACAACGCCCCGCAAGGTTTCAAGGACATGGTACAGTTGCTCATTGATGATTTTGATCTTCATAATAATTATTTCTCCATATTTCTATGGTTGGTTGTTGTAGGTTGTGTCGTTTTCTGTTGATTGGCGCCTTCACGCCTGTTTTTCTCCGCTTTTGCCGCGTTGGCTGCCTGTGGATAACTATCCGCCGGTTTGTTTGTTTTCGCCGTTTGCCCTCTTTGTTCCGCATTTATTCCGGTTGGTTCGCAGGATTTTCACAGTTTCAGTGGAATTGCCTATTATAAACCCTTCCGGCTGGTTGTAACCACCTCTATCCGTTCAATATCCGCGTCAAATCCTTGTATTCCTGCTCCACCTGCGTGTTTTCCTGTCGCAAATCCTTGATTTTACGGCAAGCGTGTATCACGGTCGTGTGGTCGCGCCCGCCAAACGCCTCGCCTATCTCCGGCAGGCTGTGGTTGGTCAGGTCTTTCGCCAGCGCCATCGCCATCTGCCGCGGCCGCACCACTGTTCTGTTGCGCCGCGGCGACACCATCTCGTTGGGCCGGATGCTGTAATAATCGGCGGCGGTCTTCTGGATCTTTTCTATCGTCAGTATCCGGTTGTGGGTGGCAATCAGGTCGCGCAGCGCATCGCGCGCGAACTCTATGGTGATGGGGTTGGATGTGAAACTCGCGTTGGCGATAACGCGGCGCAGCGCACCTTCCAGTTCGCGGATGTTTGAGCGGATGTTCTCGGCGATGTAGTTCGCCACCTCGTCCGGCAGCGCAACGCCGTCATGCCTGGCCTTGCTCTGCAGGATGGCGACGCGCGTCTCCAGTCCGGGCGGCTCGATGGCCTGCGTCAGCCCCCAGCCGAAGCGCGATTTCAGTCGCTCCTGCAGGCCCTCCACCTCGGCGGGATAGCAGTCGCATGTCATGATGATCTGGCTCTGGCTCTGAAACAGCGTGTTGAATGTGTGAAAGAATTCTTCCTGGCTTTGTTCCTTGTCGGCGAAAAACTGGATGTCGTCCACCAGCAGCACATTCAGCGAGCGGTAAAAGCGGGTGAACGAATCCATCTTGCCCTTGCGCAGCGCGCGCACCATGTCGGCGACAAAGCGCTCGGATGTCAGATACAGCACCCGCAGGTTTTCGTTGGTGCGTTTAATCTCGTTGCCGATGGCGTGCACCAGGTGCGTCTTGCCCAGACCGACGCCGCTGTAAAACAGCAGCGGGTTAAACGACTTGCTCGGGTTCGCCGCCACCTGTTGCGCGGCGGCGCACGCAAGCCGGTTTGACTTGCCCTCAATGAAAGTATCAAAGGTCTGCTCCGGGTTCAGGCACGACTCGATGCGCGGCTCGGCGGCCTGCGCCAAACCTGTATGTCGTTGTTCTGCCGCCGTTTCCTGGCCGGCAGACGGCGTCTCCTGGGGGCCGGCCTCCAGTTGCACATCCAGCGTGTCCTGTTTCAGCGACAGGATTCTGCTGATGTGTCCCAGACAATTTTTCCGTATCCATTCGCGGGTGGACGCATTCGGCGCGACCAGTCTCAGACAGTGTTCCGTCTCAACCGCTTCCAGCGATCGTATCCAAGTGTTGACGTCTTCCTCCGGGAGCAAAGACTCCAACTCGGTAATGCATTGTTGCCACAAACTCATTGGTATTCATTATGGTGGTTGTTGGTTCGCCGGGGGGCGGCGAATCCCGAGGTCCAAGATTACCCTGAACCGGGAAAGTTATCCACTATAAAATGCAGGAATCTGCGGGGCGCCCCCCAAAGGGCGCGGCCATGCGGTTTCCGTTTCGCATTTCCCGCCGGGATGGGGTAGAATACCCCCTCGCCCGACAGCGGCGGAGCCAAAATGAAGCGAACCTATCAACCGAGCAACATCAAGCGCAAGCGCACGCACGGCTTCCGGGCGCGGATGAAAACCCGCGCCGGGCGCGCGATTATCAACGCGAGGCGCCGCCGCGGCAGAGCCAGGCTGACTCCCTGAGCGGGTTGAAGAACGCGCGCGCGGAGGGTCTGGGCAAACAGCACCGCCTCGACAAGCCGTCTCAGTACAAAGCGGTTTTCTCAAACGCGAAGAGAGCGCACGCCGGTGTCTTCTTTATCCGCAGTTGCGACAACCAGTGCGGCGTGCCGCGGCTGGGGCTTGCGTTCTCGGTGCGCGCCGCCGGCAAGGCGGTGGCGCGCAACCGGCTTAAGCGCCTGGTGCGTGAGAGTTTCAGACGCCACAAAAACAACCTGCCAGGGCGCGACTATGTGGTCGGCTGCAAAAGCGACAAGCACGGCAAACATAACAAGAACGGCAACAGCGGCGCGCGCCGCGCAAACGGCGCTGCCCGCGCCGACAGCGCGCAGGCGCGGGCGGCGATGAACCGCTTCTGGGAAAAGGAATCGGCCCCGGAAAAACCGGCCTGATGGACAATATCCGCCTCATTCTCTACCTGTCGTTCGCGCTGGTGCTGTTCCTGCTGTGGGAGCGCTGGCAGGAATGGCAAACGCCGCCGGCGACGCCGGCGCAGGCGCCGGCCACCGCTTCCGGGCCGCCCGCCGGCCACGACACCGGGCCGGGCGCGGGCGCCGCGCAGCAGCCCGACGCCGACCTGCCCGAGGCGGTCGCGGCGGCGCCGCGCGCCGGGCAGGCGCCGGCGTCCGCCGACCGGCGCGGCGCAAGCCGGCGCATCCGCGTGCGCACCGACATGGTGGAGATGATGATAGACACGCGCGGCGGCGACATCCGCAGCCTGAAACTGCTGAAGGTTCCGGTGTCGCTGGACACGCCGGATGTGCCGTTCACGCTGTTTGGCGAGAGCGCCGAGGTTTATGTCGTCCAGTCCGGGCTGCTGCACGACCGCATCAACGGCGTCGCCGCGGCGCAACTGAAAAAACTGGCGCCGTCGCACCACGAATATTACCGCGCCGACGCCGGCGAATACGCGCTGGCCGACGGCGCCGACGAACTGCGCGTGGTGCTGCGCTGGAGCAACGGCGCCGGCATAGAGGCCGACAAGATATACACGCTGCGCCGCGACAGTTACCTTGTGGACATCGAGCACATCGTGCGCAACCGCGGCGGCGAGCGCTGGGTCGGGCGCCAGTACCGCCAGTTGCGCCGCAGCGAAATCCCCGATGCCGGCGCGCGCCTGCTCTACACCTTCACCGGCGCCGCCTGGTACGACGGCAAATACAACAAACTCGCGTTTGACGAACTGGCCGAACAGCCTTTTGTGCAGCGCGTTGCCGGCGGCTGGGTGGCGATGCTTCAGCATTACTTTGTCAGCGCGCTGCTGGGCGACGGCGAGAACGACTTTTACACGCGCGTCACGCGCGGCGAGCGCGGCGCCGAATACATCATCGGCATGCGCTCCGACCCGGTGACGGTAGAGCCGGGCGGCGACGGGCGTTTCAGCGCACGCCTGTTCGCAGGCCCGAAACTGCAAAACCGGATGGACGAAATCGCCGACGGCCTTGAACTGACGACCGACTACGGCATCCTGACATTGCTGTCCAAGCCGCTGTTCTGGCTGCTCGACAAGATAAACAACCTGGTCGGCAACTGGGGGCTGGCGATTGTGCTGCTGACGGTGCTGATTAAACTGGCGTTCTACAAACTCTCCGAGGCCAGTTACAAATCCATGGCGCGGATGCGCAAACTGCAACCGAGCCTGATGAGTTTGCGCGAACGCTACCAGGACGACAAGGAACGCCAGCACAAGGAGATGATGGCGTTTTACAAGAAAGAGAAAATCAACCCGCTCGGCGGCTGCCTGCCGATTGTGGTGCAGATACCGGTGTTCATCGCGCTTTACTGGGTGCTGCTGGAGAGCGTCGAGTTGCGCCAGGCGCCGTTCATGCTGTGGATTAACGACCTGTCAACGCGCGACCCGTACTTCGTGCTGCCGCTGCTGATGGGCGCGACGATGCTGATACAGACCAAACTGAACCCGACGCCGCCCGACCCGCTGCAGGCGAAGGTGATGATGGCGTTGCCGGTCATATTCACTGTGTTCTTCGCGTTTTTTCCGGCGGGGCTGGTGCTGTACTGGTTTGTCAACAACCTTCTGTCCATTGCCCAGCAATGGATGATCAACCGGCGGATTGAAGCAGCCTGAAACCGCGCCCGCGCCGGGCGACACGATTGCGCTG
>RKSI01000140.1 GCA_007570905.1 Gammaproteobacteria bacterium | reverse complement strand
CAGCGCGCCGCCGAAGCGCGGGCGCGGGCCGCCGCCGCTCCGGAACAGGCCGCCGGGAAACCGGCGCAAGGCGGCGCGGCCGCTGCAAAGGCCGCCGCCGGAACATCCGCGCAGGGCGGCGCGGCTTCGGGACAGGTCGCCGGAACGCAAGCACAAGACAGCGCGGCCCCGGCACAGCCCGCCAAAACACCGTCACATAGTGACGCGGTTTCAGGGCGGGCCGCCGGAACATCCGCGCAAGGCGGCACAGCCTCTGCACAATCCGCTCCCGGAACACCGGCGCAAAGCGGCACAACCCCGGCACAACCCGCCGCCGGAGCACCGGCACAAAATGATGCAACTCCGGCGCAGTCCGCCGCCAAAACACCGGCGCAAAACGACGCAGCCCCTGCACAATCCGCCACCGAAACACCGCCGGCCACCGCCGCCGTGAATGCCGGCGACACCACCGACACCACCGACACCACAGCCGGCACAACCGCCCCTGCAGAACCGGGCAAAGAACCCCCCAAAGGCGCAAACTAAAATGGCCTCCCATCAAAAAAGCCGCAAATACTGCCGCTTCACAAAGGCGGGGGTTTCTGCGATTGATTACAAGGATGTCGGGCTGCTGAAAGACTTCATCACCGACACCGGCAAGATTATTCCAAGCCGCGTCACCGGCACCAAAGCCGTCTTTCAGCGCCAACTGACGACGGCCATCAAGCGCGCGCGTTATCTCGCGTTGCTTCCGTACACCGACCGCCACTGAAACCCGCGCTCCCGCGCACCCCGCCGCCGGCGGCAACCCACTCCCCGGGCATGAGGAAAATCGCCGCTTTTGTCATCTCCGGTTACCCGCAGGCGCTGGCCGCGGTCACCGGCTTCACGCTGCTGTCGGCGCTGCTGCCGGTCATCGGCCTGCTGGGAGGCGGCTGCATCACGCTGATTGCGCTGAAACTTGACTGGCGCCGCGCCTGCTCGGTCATCGCCGGCGCCTGCGCGGTGCTGGCGGCGGTGTCGCTGCTGGCCGTCGGTTGGCAGGGCGGCGCGCCTGTCATCGTCACGACATCGCTGTTGCAATGGCTGCCGCTGACGGGCTTTGCGTGGATACTGCGGCGCCATCACGCGCTGGCGTGGCCGCTGACCGCGGCGCTGGCCGTCGGCGCCGCCGGCGTGCTGGCGGCGCTGCCGTTCGCGGAACTGGACGACTGGTGGCGCGAGGCGCTGCGCGATTACACCGTGCTGCTCGCCGCCGACGAGCGCCTGACGGCGGCGTTTGACGCCATCGTGCCGGTGATGACGGGCATTGCGCTGTCGTCGCTGGTGATGGTCTGGTCGCTGATGTTACTATTGGGGCGCTGGTGGCAGTCGCTGCTGGACGCGCCGGGGCGTTTCCGCGATGAATTCACCGCGTTGCAAATCGGCGGCGGAATTGCAATACTCAGCCTCGCGGTCTTCGCGGTTTCAACGCAGGCCGAGTCCGCGGTGTGGAGGCAGTTGGCCATCGTCGCGATGCCGCCGTTCCTGCTGCAGGGCGTGGCCGTGGTGCACGGCCTGCTCGCAAACCTGGAACAGCGGCGGATGCCGCTGGCGGCGTTTTACACGGTGCTGGCGGTCGTCACCGTCATCGAGCCGCGCTTGTGGCTGCTGGTGGTTTTAATCGGCCTGGTCGAAAGCCTGTTCGGCCTGCGCCGCCGGTTCGCGCCGGCCAACAAGGACTGAAGCGGGGCCGAGCGGCCCGAAGGAGACGCAACAAGACATGAAGAACATGAAAATCATCCTGCTTGAAAAGGTCGAGAAACTGGGCGACATCGGCGATGTCGTCACCACGCGCCCGGGCTACGCCCGCAACTGCCTGATTCCCGGCGGCAAGGCCGAACTCGCGACGCCTGAAAACATGGAGAAGGTCGAGCGCCGCAAGGCCGAACTGGAACAGCAGGCGCAGCGCGAGCGGGCCGCCGCGCAGGAGCGCGCCGACAAGATCAACGAGCGCGAGGTGGTGCTGGAAGTGGCGGTCAGCGAGGAAGGCAGCCTGTTCGGTTCGGTCGGCACCGCCGAGATTGCCGAGGCGGTGGCGAAGGCCGGCGTCGAGGTCGCGCGCCACGAGGTGCGGCTGCCCGACGGCGTGTTCCGCGAACTCGGCGACTACCGGGTTGAACTGCACTTTCACGCCGATGTCAACGCCGTCGTGCGGCTGAAAGTCGTCGGGAAATAAGCCGCGCCGGAGCCGACCATGGACGCGCCACCGACCGGGGAGCAGCGCGCGGGCGCGGCGGCGGGCGCGCCGCATTCCATTGAAGCCGAGCAGGCCGTCATCGGCGGGCTGTTGCTGGACAACGAGGCGTGGGACAAGGTCTCCGACATCGTAACCGAGAACGACTTCTACTCGCAGTCCAACCGCACGCTGTTCCGCGCCGTCAGCGGCCTTGCCGAAAGCGGCAGCCCGTGTGATGCGGTGACCGTGGCCGAGCGCCTGAAGGGCGAACGCAAGGACGGCGCGGCGTCCGCCGACGACAACACGCTGTCCTACCTGGCCGACCTCGTCAACGAAACGCCGAGCGCCGCCAACATCGTCGCCTACGCGCGCATCGTGCACGAGAACGCGGTGCGCCGGCAGTTGCTGAAAGTCGCCGCCGGCATCATCGAGGATGCGCGCTCGATGGCCGGCGACAGCGCCGAACTCATCGACCGCGCCGAGCAGAACATCTTCAGAATCACCGACGACCGCTCGCGCAAGATGGCCGACTTCCGCCCGCTGCAGGCGCTGGGGCAGGAAGTCTTTGAACAGGTAGAAAAGCGCAGCAAGTCGCCGGGGCTGATTACCGGCGTGGCCACCGGCTTCCGGGAATTCGACGAGAAGACCAACGGCTTGCAGGCCGGCGACCTGGTCATCATCGCCGGGCGCCCGTCCATGGGCAAGACCAGTTTTGCGCTGAACATCGCCGAGCACGCCGCCGCCAGGGCGAAGTGCGGCGCGGTCGCGATTTTCAGCATGGAAATGCCGGCGCACCAGATTGCGACGCGCTTTTATTCGTCGCTCGGCAGGATTAACCAGATGCACCTGCGAACCGGCAACCTCAGCGACGAGGAGTGGGCGCGCCTGACGGAATGCTACAAGAGTTTTTCCGAGGTGCGGATTTATGTGGACGACAGCCCGAGCCTGACGCCGACCGAGGTGCGCGCGCGGGTGCGGCGCCTGCGGCGCGAACACCGCGACCTGGCGCTGGTGGTCGTGGATTACCTGCAATTGATGCGCTCGCACGCCAGCGTCGAGAACCGCGCCGTCGAGATTTCGGAAATATCGCGCTCGCTGAAGGCGCTGGCGAAGGAGGTCAATCTGCCGGTGGTGGCGCTGTCGCAGCTGAACCGCAACATTGAAAGCCGCCCCGAGCGAAGGCCGCAGATGTCGGACTTGCGCGAGTCCGGCGCGCTGGAGCAGGACGCCGACCTGATAGCGGTGCTCTACCGCGGCGGCGAGCAGGGCGAGGACGACAACACCGGCGCCGTGGATGTCGAGGTCGTCAAGCAGCGCAACGGCCCCACCTTCAAGACGCGGCTGACCTTCATCGGCCAGTACACGCGCTTTGAAAATTACTTCCCGGAAGAGGCCGCCGGCGGCGCGCCGTCTTATCCCGACTACAACGACGCCGTCGTTTCCGACTTCGAGCAAATCTGACCGCGCCGGTTTCGGCCCCTTGTGCAATGACCAGGCCGCTCGTTAAAAGCATTGACGGCGGCGCGCTGGCCGGCAACTGCGAGTACATGCGCCGGGTGTGCGGCGGCGCGCGCCTGATGGCGGTGGTCAAGGCCGACGCCTACGGCCACGGCCTTGCGGCGGCGGCGCGCGCGCTCGGCGCGGCGGACGGCTTTGCGGTGGCGTGCGTCGGCGAGGGCGTGGCGCTGCGCCGCGCCGGGCTGTCGCACAAGATACTGGTGTTGCAGGGTTGCCGCGACGCGCGCGAATACGGCGTCGCGCGCGAGCACCAACTGGCGTTGGTCGTGCACCGCGAACGCCAGATTGAATGGAGCCGCGGCGCCGGCGGCGGCGTTGAGTTGTGGCTGAAGTTTGACACCGGCATGCACCGCCTCGGTTTTCCGGCGTCAGACCACGCGCGCATCGTGCCGGCGGTGTTGAACATCGCCGGGCTGCCGTCGCCGCCGGTGCTGATGTCGCATCTGGCCTGCGCCG